>NZ_ATCO01000093.1:0-5162 GCF_000422025.1 Geobacillus sp. WSUCF1
GGTGGGGATTTTCACGGAAACGTATATTCGTTATCTAACATCAGATTACGATTCACCTAAATTTTATAGAGATATATGCAGATACTAATTTAGCTTGTATTAACTGAAGCTTCCCATTTTACATATTCATCAAATTGTTCATCATCAGATGCAATGAAATCTTTTTCAACTTCAATGGTGACTGCAACTATTTCTTTTCGTTTCTTCCACCTGGAACAAATTCATTTCGGCACCATTTTACAAAGTTTCTCGAATGACACAGATATGTCTTTGCCGTGTCATCAGCTAACAGACCTTCTTTCCATTTTTCTTTTACCTCATTCTCATAGATTTGATACAATTCTTCTAATTTCTTTATAAATTCCTGTGATGCCCTCATCTGAATCAGCTCCCGATTAATATTTTATTAAGCAATTGGTAGATATGGTTTGTGTGTTGGAAGTTGAGATTGTGACCCGATAAAAAGCACCTGATCTTTTATCAATCCGTCAAACCATCTTGTTTGGATAGCGCGGTCCGCGGATCTTACTCGGCATGAACTGAACTCATTTAGCTATCTTCCATCTCTACTCTATACCCATTCTTCCAACGAAAACACGTCATTTCTTTCAAAGTCGTGAAGAATGGCCGGAGGCAGCAGTTCACGCACTCTCTCTTTAGTCGACCAGCAATAATCGATATGCTCTTCCGAAAGAACAACTTCATGATGATCGCTTTTGCATAAGTATGTAAGAATGACGACTTGCCGCGTTGCGTGCGTTTGAAACGTCGTCGCATATAAAATCCGCTCCACCGTCACATCCAATCCAACTTCTTCTTGGATTTCTCGCAACAGCGCCGCTTCTAAATCTTCTCCAAAGTGTATTTGCCCTCCGACTAACTCCCACGTTCCGCCGCCCACTTCGTCATCATTAGCGCGTTGTACAATTAATACTTTTCCTTCGTGTAAAATAAACCCTTTCAAAACTACAACCATTTCACTGTAGATGAGCATTTTTCATTACACCCGTTAGTTCAAGAAGTTTACTTTTGAAAATCTGCTATATTCCAATTCATTTTAGGATTAACTGTATCCATAAACTTCTTAATTTGTTCTTCACTTAAATCTTTTTCACCAGTCGAATTTTTCGCATATGATACAAGTTCCCAAGTTTCATCATAAGGTTTCTTCGGTGCTTTCCACCTAATGCTAAATGTATAATCAACGCCATCAATCTTTACTTTCATAATCAATATATCGCCAAGAAGTATAAACTTACTCATTTCCATTTTTATATGCCACCTACTTTTGTGTATTTACAGGAGAAAAAGAAAGATTGCAACTACGGGCAGAATCTTTGAATAAGAATATTTTTTTATGGTTCACTAATCCCCATTGCCAATAGCAAAAGAAAAGCAATGGCCAAAACCGCTCCATTTCCTATCAAGCTGATAATTGGCAGAAAGAAACGTTTCGTCATCAACCACGAGAACACAGCGAATAAAATACCAATAATTGATAAGATGCCATAAATTGTGATCACGAAATAAACATCAGCATCTGGACCTCTTTCAACATAGAAAATAATGATACTTATGATTACAGGAAACAAAGACGTGACACCTAATATATTTCCTACTTTTTTCTTGTCTAACACTATTACCCCCACCTTTTTGTTGATAATAACTTTTTGAATCATAGCCACCCATGCTGCATTTCGCGGCACTACAGATGATGGAAGTTCATTCGTTCTTCCATGAGAGACAACCATGCCGCATCTACACGGCACCATCAGAAGAATGAAAATATTAAGAATGATGTCTCTTTTTGATTCCTTTTGTGGCAGAAGTATCAATTCTTTTTTACCTTACTGTTTCTTTCTCAATGTGTGTTAACTTTGATTTAAGATAAGTTCTTGTTCCTCTACATTATTTAACTCTCTTCTAGGAATTATATAGGCACTTACTGAGCTAAAGATAGAAATTATATTTGTCCTCTTTGAAATTTTTGATGCCAGATCAGTCTTTTCATGTTTATACAATTATTTGGACTTAAAATGGAACTCAAACTCTGTATGGTTCACCAATGAGTTCTCGCTTTACTCATGTTGGTGTCCCCCACATTTAACGGTTTGCTTGACCTAAAAGAGATCATTCCAATCATGCTGGTTAAAGAGTGGAATGACAGATTTTTTCATTAGATCAATAAACGCATGTACAGTTGGTGATAGATTGTCACTTTTCCAAGCAAGGTGTTTTTTGCAAGCAAAAAATGCAGAGAAGTGCAAGAAAAAATACATAGGCTTGCCAGCTCAAGACTTAAGGTTCCAGACCGGGGGCAGAGGACGGCTGGATCGCGGAGAGAGCGTTCCGCAGTCGATAGCTCTCTCCCGTGAAGGCCAAGATGTGGGCATGGTGAACCAAGCGATCCACTAACGCTGCCGTCAAACGGTTGTCCCCAAACACCCGATTCCACTGTCCAAATTCTAGATTCGATGTCACCATGACGCTTTTTCGCTCGTAACAGTCGGCGATAATATGAAACAACAGTTCCGATCCTTGCTTTTGAAACGGCACATAGCCGAGTTCATCCAAAATCAACAGTTCGCATGGGTCGAGGCTTCGTTTCAGCCGTCCGAGCGTGCCGTTTTTCAACGCCTCTTCCAGCTGGGCGACAAGATCCGCGACGCGGAAAAACCGAACCTCATGGCCTTGTTGGCACGCCTGAATGCCAAGTGCTGTGGCGAGATGGGTTTTCCCCGTTCCAGGTGAACCTAAAAGCAGAACGTTTTGCTTTCGCTCCAAAAAGCGAAGGTCACACAGTTCCTCCCTCAATGTCGTGGCTGGCCAATGGATATGACCCGACCATTCGTAATCCTTCAGCCATTTCAACTCCCGAAACTTGGCTTTCTTGATCAGCCGAGCCTGTTTCGCTTCTTGGCGGCACGACAGTTCCAGCGCCAATACATCCCGCAAAAACTGTTCTTTCGTTTCGAATCTCACCTCCTCGAATCGATCTGCGATATAGGCCAAATGCAGCGCTTTACAAATCTCTTTCACCTCTGCTCTCATTTCTGGACACTCCCTTCCCGAGCGGGATGAAGACGTTGATCATACACCGTTAAATCCGTTTCATAGTCGATTAGAACGGAAGGGGTGTATGATTCTTCCCACTTGTCCGGGTAATAGGAGTGCTTCGCTTCCATCAACACGCCGATTTCATGAGGAGTCAAGTCCCATCGCTGACTCTCCTCGAGCCACTGGGCGATTTCGTAAAGCGTGTGCCGATCCAACAGCGCTCGCAGTCCTTTTAAACGGGCCACCACCTGGGGCGGGGGGGCCAGCCAGATACATTCGGATCGCCTCCGGCAAGTACGTCCGGTAGCGGGAATGTCCGACAACCCGGGGTTTGGTCTCCCACTCAGCGAAAATCTCTTTCCAAGGGATTTCGCGTTTCACGTTCGTATACGGCCTTGGCGCTTCAAGATGGACGTCTCCATCGGAAGAGAACACAACGAAACGATTCCATTCTTTCTTCACCAACACCCGGTTGGGGACGGACAGGCCATGGACGACGAACGCCTTCCCATCCACCATCACTTCTCCGTATTTATTCACGTAAGCGTGATCGAGGGAGAAGATCGGAAGATCTTGTTCCGGCAACGCCAACAGCTCTGGTTGTTCTTCCTGCCATAGTTCCTCGATCCACCGCCCCTTTTCATAATGAGGACGGTTTCGGTCCTCGACCATCTTGCGATGCAGCCACTCCACCAGCTCCGGATCCGACTCCATCAATGGAGCGGGGATGAAACAAAGGTTGCGAGTGTAATAGACTTTTCGCTCCGCATTTCCTTTCTCATGTCCACTGTATGGATTGCACACTTGTACATCAAACCGATAGTAGAGTTGGAATTTCTCAAAAGCCTCGGTGAATCGGCGTTCTCCCCCTTTTCGAATCGACACAATGGCCGCGGACAAATTGTCAATGCGCAATGCCTTTGGCACTCCCCCAGCCTGACGAAACAGCTGCGTCAACCCGTGGAGGAAGCATTCACTGTTTTCCGCCGGCAGCGGATAAGCAAACGCAGCGTTGCTATAGGGAAAGCTCATGATCAAAACCGATCGCTCTTCTTCCTTCCCCTCCTTCGTCACCACCGTCATCTTCCCGAAATCCACCTGCGCCTCGCCTGGCGGGTGCTCCAGTCGTTCATAGCGCTGTTCTTTCTCGAGCTTGAGCTGCGGTCTTCGTTTTTGCACGTACGCGCAAACGGTGCGATACGAGCCTTGAAATCCATGGTCACGACAAAGCGCTTCAAACATCGTCTTGTTCGTTCGCCGTTGTTTTCTCGGCAGCTTGGCATCCTCCTCCAACCAGTCATCAATGATTTGCCCGTACCCTTCTTCCTCCATCATCCCCTTTTTGCGTTTGATGGTTGGTTGGACAGAAATGTCTTCATCTGCGTATTTCTTGACCGTTCTCCAGTTATATCCCGTTTCACGGGAAATTTCCGCAATCGATAACCCTTTCTTTTCACGCAGTTTTCTGATACGATTAATTTCGGGCATTGCCAGCATCCTTTCGCTCCTCCACTGTTTGGTTATGTGTTCACAACTTCCACAGTAGAGGAAATGTTAGAGGCTGGCAAGCCTTTTTTTCTTTGCCTTCAGCTCTGCACTTTTCGTTGCAGAACTCTGTATTTTTATTTTGCAATAAACAAGCAAGGGCCATCGTAGTGGTAAATGGATTATTCTGAATGTCACGATAAACAACTTTATTTTTGAATACATATTGCATCGAAGCTGGTACAAGAGCTACGCCCATTCCTGCTGAAACAAGAGAGATGACAGTAGGTAATTCTTGTGTTTCTTGTACTACCTTTGGATAGAATCCTGCCTGATAACAACCATTCATCACTGTATCATAATACCAAAATGTAATTCTTCAGCCACTGTTATGAAATATTTCAAATGACGTAGTTCCAACGCGTTGCCTCTCCTTTTTAAACTTATTAATACTTATTACCCGTGGTGCTAGTTGAGCGTTAGAACTCAACTAGCCCTAGTGTGACCAGCGAATAGGCTAACAATATGCCGTCGAGCGCTACTTCAAATCCGATCATGGAATTTGCTCGGATCCCTGTGATCCGGTATTGGTCAACTAGAACCGAGAACACCGTCTCGAT
>NZ_ATCO01000094.1:0-25461 GCF_000422025.1 Geobacillus sp. WSUCF1
GTATCAGTTTGGCCGGCCGCTCCCGGCTGAACTGCGCACAGCCGATGGTGAGCGCAGCGTCTACATTCACGATCTAAGTCCGCACGGGATGAAAATCGAAACGGAAGGCCGCCTTCCCTTTTCAACAGGGGGAACGCTGGTTGACATCTCGTTTTGGCTAAACGCTGCCCCCTTTACGCTGCGGGGGCAGCTTGTCTGGGAAAAACCGTTTGTCCACGCCTACTATTATGGCGTCCGCCTCCATGTCACCAAACAAGAAGAAGCGCACTTGATCGAAGCCATCAAACGACATGCGGCCGAGAGCCGCCGAATATGACGCAAAAAGGGGCCCGCGTTTTGGCGGGGCCTTTTTTGATTTTTGACGGAGGTATGGCGCATCCAAAACGGGTGCCCTTGTCACATTGATGCCAAAATCGTCTTCACCAAAACTTCCACCATTTATTTGCCCGTGTTCGAGCAGCGCTGGTGCTGGCAGCGGTTTGCCGAAACGACAACACGAGCTCGCGAAACGCTTTTTCCCGTTCTAAAATGCGCAGTTCGAGCTGTTTTCGCTCCTCTTCCTGTCTTACTTTTTCCTCTTGACAGAACGCGACGACCGTTTCCAAATGTTCATGTAGCTGTTCCGTTTTTTGCTGCCATGCGTCCTCGTAATCGCGGAGTGAACGGCGCACCGTTTCGGCAGCTGCCGTCGTTTGCTCCTCGATGTAGTCAAGGCGGCCTTTCACCTCATCCATCGCTTGCCGGACCGCGGCTGTCGTTTCCTGTTTCAAGGCGTCGACGATATCGTCTTTTAAGCGGGCCGCCAACTGCTCGGCTATGTATGGCATCCCTTGATGCAGCAGGCGGGGCACATCGATGATTTCCCCTTCCATGACGGCTGTTTCCACTTGAGCGGCTGTCTCGTTGGCTCGCTCTGCCGGTTGTCCGTCCATTTGCCTGATCATTTCAGCCACTTCGCGCGGATGGCGGCCGTCCTCAAGCCAAGTGCGGATATGGCGAAACCGGTCGATCAGCTCGTCGGTGTACATGCGTGCCCCCTCGGTTGTGCGTGGGACGGCAATCGATCCGGCGAACTGCTTTTCCCATTGTTTCAAATCGCGGGCGGTGACCCCGATTTTTTTCGCTGCTTCGCGGAGTGTATAGGTTTTCATCGCATTCCCTCATCCTTTCTCGTCTTTTGGCATTGATTTGCGTTATGTTTTATTTTCCTACTTGGTCGTTGATTTTCCTGCCGCTTGACAAAACATAACAAAAGAAGTGGAAGTTAGCAAAAAAAAAACAACAACTATTGTCGAAAAATGAAGGCGGTCATCGAAAGATGTTGACAAACTTGTATATACAAGATAAAATGAGTTCAGGTTGTATATACAAGTTTGTTTGCAACCGGTTGCTGAAAGCGATTTAACGCTATAGCGGTCGTTAAGGAAAGAAAAGGGAGGCGTTCATCATGGGGGCATACCAACAAGCAGCCGCGCAAATCGTTGAAGCCATCGGCGGCAAAGAAAACATCGTCGCCGCCACGCATTGTGTGACCCGGCTTCGGTTTGCGCTCAAAGAGGAAGGAAAAGTCAATAAGGAAGCGCTTGAGCGCATCGATGTCGTCAAAGGGTCGTTTTCCGCAAACGGCCAGTTTCAAGTCGTCATCGGCCAAGGGCTTGTCGATAAAGTGTATGACGACCTCATCGAGCTGACGGGCATCGGCCGGGCGACAAAGCAGGAGATGAAAGACGCTGCGGAAGCGAAGCTCAATCCGCTGCAACGCGCGATTAAGACGCTGGCTGATATTTTCATTCCCATCTTGCCGGCGATCGTGACGGCCGGTTTGTTAATGGGGATTAACAACGTCTTGACAGGCCCAGGCATTTTTTACGAAGGGAAATCGTTTGTCGAGGTGCACAAAGAATGGGCCGATTTGGCGAACATGATCAACTTGATCGCCAATACGGCGTTCGTCTTCCTGCCCGGTTTGATCGGCTGGTCAGCAGTGACGAAATTCGGCGGCAGCCCGCTCTTAGGGATTGTCCTTGGTTTGATGCTCGTCCACCCAGATTTGCTCAACGCTTGGGGCTGGGGAGCGGCGAAAGAAAAAGGAGAGATTCCGGTTTGGAACTTGTTCGGCTTTGAAGTGCAAAAAGTCGGCTACCAAGGGCAAGTGCTGCCGGTGTTGGTGGCTTCCTACGTGCTGGCGAAGCTTGAGCTGTTTTTGCGCAAGCGCATTCCGGATGCGTTTCAGCTGTTGCTTGTCGCGCCGCTTGCGTTGCTCATTACGGGCTTTTTGGCGTTCATCGCTATTGGGCCGGTCACATTTGCGATCGGCAATGCCATTACCCACTTGTTTGTCACGATTTTTGACACGGTTCCGGCTCTTGGAGGATTGTTGTATGGAGCGCTGTATGCGCCGCTTGTCGTCACCGGGATGCACCATACGTTCTTGCCGGTTGACTTGCAGCTGATTGCCAATACCGGCGGCACATTCTTATGGCCGATTTTGGTCATGTCCAACATCGCCCAAGGTTCGGCAGCGTTGGCGATGATGTTTGTCGCGAAGGAGGAAAAGCTGCGCGGTTTGTCGTTTACGTCGGCTGTTTCCGCGTATTTAGGCATCACAGAACCGGCGATGTTCGGGGTCAACTTGCGCTTTCGTTTCCCGTTTATCGCAGCGATGACCGGAGCGGCGATCGCCGGCATGTTTATTACGCTCAATAAAGTCATCGCTCCGTCGATCGGTGTCGGCGGCCTGCCGGGTTTCTTGTCGATCGTACCGCAAAAGTGGACGCCGTTCTTTATCGGCATGGCGATCGCGATTGTGGTGCCGTTTGCGCTGACGTTTGTCTTTGGGAAAGTGCGTAAAACCGCCCGCTCATGATTGCCGTGTGTTGACGCAAGAGAACGATGTGCGAAATCATCCATTTACCACCATACCATTGGCCGCCGATGCCAATGGTATGTTTTTATCCTGACGAACGAGGTGAAGAGAGATGCGAGCAACCCCTTGGTGGAAAAAAGCGGTCGTTTATCAAATTTATCCGAAAAGCTTCTACGACACGAATGGAGACGGCATCGGCGATTTGCCGGGCGTGATCGAGAAGCTCGATTATCTACAAGAACTGGGCGTCGATGTCATTTGGCTGACGCCGATCTACGCGTCGCCGCAGCGCGACAACGGTTATGACATCAGCGATTATTTCCGCATCCATCACGAATACGGAACGATGGACGATTTTGACCGTCTGCTTCACGAAGTGCATGCGCGCGGCATGAAGCTGGTGATGGACATGGTCGTCAACCATACCTCAACCGACCATGAATGGTTCAAGCAGGCGCGCTCCTCGAAAACGAACCCATGCCGCTCGTTTTACATTTGGCGCGACCCGAAGCCGGACGGCGGAGCGCCGAACAACTGGCAATCGAAATTCGGCGGCTCGGCGTGGGAATACGACGAACAAACCGGCCAATATTACTTGCATTTGTTCGATGTGACACAAGCGGACTTGAACTGGGAAAACGAAGAGCTGCGCCGCCGCATTTATGACATGATGCATTTTTGGCTCCAAAAAGGAGTGGACGGCTTTCGGCTTGACGTCATCAACTTGTTGTCAAAAGATCAGCGCTTCCCGGATGACGACGGTTCAGTGCCGCCGGGGGACGGGCGCCGCTTTTATACGGACGGACCGCGCATTCATGAGTTTTTGCAGGAAATGAATCGAGAGGTGTTTTCAAAATACGACATCATGACAGTGGGGGAAATGTCGTCGACGACGATCGATCATTGCATCCGCTACACGAACCCGGAAAACCACGAGCTCAATATGACGTTTAACTTCCATCACTTGAAGGTCGATTACCCGAATGGGGAAAAATGGGCGGTCTCCCCGTTTGACTTTCTAGCTTTAAAACGCATTTTGTCCGAATGGCAAGTCCGGATGTATGAAGGTGGGGGCTGGAATGCGCTCTTTTGGTGCAACCACGATCAGCCGCGCATCGTGTCGCGCTATGGCGATGACGGGACGTATTGGAAAGAATCAGCCAAAATGTTGGCGACGACGATCCATTTAATGCAAGGGACACCATACATTTACCAAGGCGAAGAAATCGGCATGACCGACCCGAAATTCACCGATATTCGCGACTACCGCGACGTTGAGTCGCTCAACATGTACCGGATTTTGCGAGAACAAGGCAAAAGCGAGCAAGAAGTGATGGAAATTTTGCAGCGAAAATCGCGCGACAATTCCCGCACGCCGATGCAATGGGACGACAGCCCGCATGCCGGTTTCACGTCTGGGACGCCGTGGATTCGCGTCGCCGACAACTACCGGCGCATTAACGTGAAACAGGCGCTCGCCGACCGCGACTCGATTTTCTACCATTATAAGCGGCTGATTGAGCTGCGCAAACAGTATGATCTCATTACGACCGGGCGCTATGAGCTGTTGCTTGCGGACGATCCGCATATTTTCGCCTATATGCGTCATGGCGATGGAGAAAAGCTGCTTGTTGTCAACAATTTTTATCCAGTCGAAACGACGTTCACGCTGCCGAAAGAAGCGGGAGCCGATGGCTATACGGGAGAACTGCTGCTTGCCAATTATTCGGACGCGCCGGCCGATTTTCGCCGCATGCAACTGCGCCCATACGAATCGGTTGTTTATCTTTTGCGCCGGCCGTGATACAATACAAGCGGTGATTCTTATGCATGAAAACAAATATTTAACCATTTACCATGACCTCATTTCCCGCATCCGCCGCGGAGAATGGAAGGCGTACGACAAGCTGCCATCGGAACACGAGCTGGCCGCCCGATATGAGACATCGCGCGAGACGATTCGCAAAGCGCTCCATTTGTTGTCCGAGCACGGCTATATTCAAAAAATGAAAGGAAAAGGATCTATCGTCCTTGACGTCGGCAAATATGACTTTCCCGTATCCGGATTGGTCAGCTTTAAAGAACTGGCGCAGACGATGAAGCAGCCGGTGCGGACGATCGTGCATGAACTGGCGATCATCAAGCCGGATCGCGAGCTCAGGCAGCATCTGCGCGCCTCAAGCAAAGACGAAGTGTGGAAAGTCGTGCGCGTCCGGGAAATCGGCGGAGAGCGGATTATTTTGGATAAAGACTTTTTTCTGAAAAAGCATGTGCCGCTATTGACCAAAGAGATTTGCGAAGACTCGATTTATGAATATTTGGAAACGAAGCTGTATTTGCCGATCAGCTTTGCGAAAAAAGAAATATCGGTCGACGAAGCGACGGACGAAGACCGGCGCTATTTGGATTTGCATGGCGATGACCGCGTCGTTGTCGTCAAAAACTATGTGTATTTAAGCAATGCTGCATTGTTTCAATATACGGAATCGCGTCACCGGCTCGACAAGTTCCGATTTGTCGATTTTGCGCGCCGGAAATGACAACGCCTTCTGTGCCCCAGGTTGTTTGGGAGTCAGCCCGGGGCGGATGGAAGTGTGGGCCACGCTGCAAACTGCAGCGCGGCTTTTTTTGTTTGCGCGGGCAACATAAATTTTATAAATAAAACTATGTTCTAAATCATCAATGAAAATCATAAAAAAACTGCATTATGGCTATCCTTCTTGGTAACAACATCATCGCAAAGGAGGCGCCGACGTGGAAGGAACATGGTGGTCGCTGTTGCCTTTTCTGCTCATCATTCCGTTGGCGGTATGGCTGAAAGAAATTTTGCCCGGCCTCGTGGCCGGATTGCTCGTCGGAGCGTTTTGCCTTGAGTGGTCGGCTGTCGGCGCGATTGAGCGCGCTGTTTCCGCTGTTCTTCACGCCCTGACCGATCCGGAGCATATGAAGGTGGCCGCGTTTTTGTATTTGTTCGGTTCGCTTGTCGGCATGATGCAAATTACCGGCGGGATCAAAGGGTTTGTCGAGAGACTCTCCGGCCGCATCCGCTCGAAGCGGGGGATTTTGTTGTTCGTTTGGCTGACGGTGCCGGTGACGTTTTTTATGCCGATGTTTCGCATTATGCTCCTTGGACCAGTGATGAAAGCGGTCCTTCGCCAGTTTCGCATCGACCGCCGCCGCATGGCGTACATGATCGACGTCTCGACCGAGCCGATCATCGTGCTTTTGCCAGCGGCGACAGCGTTCGTCGGCTTTATGACTTCTGTTGTCGCCGCGGCGCTTGAGCAAAACGACATTCACGAATCGCCGTATGACGTGTTTTTGCGCAGCCTGCCGTACAACTTGTTTGCGATTGTCGCTCTGGCCGTCGGGGTGTTGACGACGATGTTGAACATCCGGATCGGCAAACCGCGGGCGAAAAAAGGAGAAGGGGAAACGAATACACTGCACGGGCTCGGATTGCGCAAGGAGCTGGCGCTGATCAACGGGGAGCCGTTGCACTTGTTTGTCCCGCTGGCGCTGTTAATCGCGCTGACGTTTGCCTTTTTCGTGTACGACGGGAGGAAACGCGGGGCAGAGAATTGGTGGGAGGCGTTTTCCGCGGCCGATGCGACATGGGCGATGCTGTTGGCGTTGTTTGTGACCATCCTTTTGTCGATGGCGTTTTATTTATGGCGCCGACAATCACTTTCAGAGCTGACGTACCATTTTTTTGCTGGGGGTAACGAAATGATGGCGCCGATCGGCATGCTCGTTCTCGTATGGGCGGTCTCGGCGGTGGCAGGGGAACTCGGATTTGCGGAGTACGTGTCGTCGACGTTCGGCACATGGCTGCCGGGGGCATTCGTGCCAGCGGCCGTGTTTTTGGTCGGATCGTTTTTATCATACTTTATCGGTTCTTCATGGGGAACGTGGGGCATTTTGATGCCGCTTGGCGTCACGCTTTCCCATGCGACCGGGGCGCCGCTCGAGGTGACAGTCGGCGCTGTGTTTGCGAGCGGGACGTTTGGCGCCTTTGCTTCGCCGCTTGGCGATACGACGATTACAACCGCAGCCATTATGGATATGGACTTGATGAGCTATGCGAAATATAAACTGCGCATCTCTCTCCTTTGCGCCGGCGTGTCGCTCTTTGGATACGTTCTTTTGCCGCTTTGGGCCGGTTGACCGCAGACGCCCCGTCTGCCCTCGCCGGGCTTTTTTTATCTACCCTGAAAATGTCAAAACTATATAGGTTCCAATAAAGAATTTCCAATTTGTTCGTTACCATTTGCACTTCGATACATGCGGATGCAATCTAATGTGTTAGGCAATCGGCGAAGTGTAAACCAAAAATTCAACTTAATTGAAGGAGATTTTCATCCTTTCGCGGCGACGTACTGGATTCGTCACAACATTTTATATCACAAACAATGTTCTAAATAATCAATAATCCAAAACAAAACAATTGCACATCTAAATCAACCGGAGTATGATAAAAACAACATACTGACTAGTTGGTAGCTACAAATCGAACTCAGTCACGCCCCATGCTCACCCAAACGAATATTGTGGGCGAAAGGGGCAAAAAAAAGGCAAGAAAGGAAGAGGGAGAAATGAAGACGCACATCATTACCGTCAACCCACGCTTTTGTGAAACTGATGCGCTCGGACATTTAAGCAACATTAGCTATTTTATTTATTTAGAAGAAGCGCGCACCCGCCTGTTTGATGAATTGCGTTACGTCGGGCGAACGGAGGACTGGCATTTTATTTTAGCTTCCACCAAGTGCGATTTTATCAACCAAGGATTCTTCGGACGACGATTGCGCGTGGAAACCAATGTCTCCCGGATCGGCAATAAAAGCTTTCAATGCATTCATCGCATCATGGAAGAGGAAACAGGAAGACTGATCGCCATCGGAGAGGCAGCGGTCGTCCATTTCAATTTCCAAACCCAAACGAGCGAACCGTTGCCTGATGACTTGCGGACCATGCTTGCCGAATACCTTGTGCCGTCCGTGGGGGAAACGATTTCACCGTTATCGTGCAAAAAAAGGGAGTGAATACCATCCGCCTGTACGGCGGATTTTTCATTTTCAACTTTCCCACGTTTTTTGGACCGAACCACCGAAGGCGACATACTTTGTAAATAGACGAAATGGCGGAAAGGGGGAATCAACATGGCCATTCACGCTGTGATCGGCAATGCGGTGTATACATGCCGCGGAGAGCTTGAGACGTATTTTCAGCCGTTTCGCGATGGAACGATCGGCCGCTTTCATCCGTTTTCTACGCCGTTTGGCAAACAGCGGCTTATTTACGCCGACTGGACGGCAAGCGGGCGGCTGTACCGGCCGATTGAAGAGAAGCTGACGCATGAGCTCGGTCCATTTGTCGGCAACACGCATACGGAATCGAATGTGACCGGAACGAAAACGACGCTTGCCTATCGCTATGCAAAAGAAATCATCAAACAGCACGTTCATGCCGGGAAAAACGATGTCTTGATTATGCAAGGCGCCGGGACCACAAGCGCCGTCAACAAGCTGCAGCGTCTGCTTGGCTTGCGCGTACCGGAACGGTGGAAGCGCCGCTTGTCCCTTCATGATGAGGAGCGGCCAGTCGTTTTTGTCACCCATATGGAGCACCATTCAAATTTATTGCCATGGGTGGAAACCATCGCGGAAGTCGTGGCGGTCCGTCCGACAGAAAACGGGGATGTCGATCTTGACCATTTGCGCGAGCTGCTGGAGCGCTACCGAGATCGACCGCAAAAAATCGGTGCCTTTACTGCTTGCTCGAACGTCACGGGGTTGGAAACCCCATATCATAAGCTGGCGAAAATCATGCACGAGCATGGCGGCCTTTGCTTTGTTGATTTTGCTGCTTCCGCTCCGTACGTCCGCATCGATATGCATCCGGACGACCCAATGGAGCAGCTTGATGCCATTTATTTCTCCCCCCATAAGTTTCTCGGGGGGCCGGGAAGCGCCGGCGTGCTCATCTTTGACAGCCGGCTTTATCATCAGCACGCTCCGGATCACCCCGGCGGCGGGACGGTGTACTGGACTGACCCGTGGGGGAACTATGAATACATCCAAGCCATTGAGGAACGCGAAGATGGCGGAACACCGCCGTTTTGGCAAACCATCAAGGCAGCGTTGGCCATCCAGCTGAAAGAGCAAATGAACGTAAAACAGATGCGCGCCCGCGAAAAGGAACTTGTTTCCCTTCTTTTGCCGGCGCTAAAAAGCACTCCCGGCGTTCGCGTGCTTGAAGGACATCGGGACGACCGTCTTGGCATCATCTCATTTGTCATAGATGGATTGCATTACAACCTTGTTGTCAAACTGCTGAATGATCGCTTCGGCATTCAAGCGCGCGGCGGCTGTTCCTGCGCCGGACCATACGGCCACTATTTGCTTGGCATCGACAAGGAACAATCCGCTATGTTGCTTCAAGAAGTCAAAAACGGCAATCCTCTCGCCAAACCAGGATGGGTGCGTCTGTCGCTCCATCCTACGATGACGAACGAAGAAGTGTATGCGGTCATCCGCGCCGTCCGTCAAATCGC
Source organism: Geobacillus sp. WSUCF1 (assembly GCF_000422025.1). Classification (NCBI taxonomy): domain Bacteria; kingdom Bacillati; phylum Bacillota; class Bacilli; order Caryophanales; family Anoxybacillaceae; genus Geobacillus; species Geobacillus sp. WSUCF1. Next base: position 9,423 of record NZ_ATCO01000094.1, read on the forward strand.
CCGCTATGGCCGCCGCTGGCAGGAGGAATACGAGTACGATGCTGGGAAAAATGAGTTCGTCCACCGTGACGATGATCGGTACATTCGGCATTTCTTTCTCTTTTAAGCTTCCGAGAGCAAGGACGGTCATTTTCCCGTGCGTTTTTGTTTTCAGTCCTAGCCAGAACTCGGTACAATAAAGGCATCTTGACCAAAAGAAGGGGAGAACCGATGAACGAATTGTACCATTTGCTTGTGCGAACCGATCGGGAGCAACAATTGTACAACCAAGCGCGTCGCCTTGCGGAACGGTTTGCGGAAAGGGCGGCGCATGATGACGAACAGGCAACGTTTCCATTTGCCGATTTTGCCGATTTAAAAGAGGCTGGATTCCTTTCCTTGACCGTCCCGACTGAATACGGCGGCCAAGGGGCGTCGCTTTATGAGCTCGTGCTCGTGCAAGAGACGATTGCCCAAGGTTCTGGGGCAACGGCATTGTCGTTTGGTTGGCACGCCAGCATTCTCATGCGGCTGTTTTTGCTTCGCCGCTGGCCGGAGCCCGTTCTCACCCGTTTGGCGAATGAAGTCGTTTGCCGCCACGTGCTCATCAACAGCGCCCACTCTGAACGGACAACTGGCAGCCCGGCGCGCGGCGGTAAACCGGAAACGACGGCCGTCTTTCGCCATGGCCGCTTTGTGCTTCGGGGGCGAAAGACATTTGCATCGTTAGCCCCTGCGCTCGATTACGTCTTAATTTCCGCCACGATGGAAGACGGTCGGGTCGGTGAATTTCTCGTGCCGATGTCTGCTTCAGGCATTCGCATCGAACCGACGTGGAACACGCTTGGCATGCGGGCGACGCGCAGCGATGATCTTGTTCTTGAAGAAGTCGAAGTCGACCAAGAGGCGCTCGTAGAGACGCTTGGAGAAGCGAACGAAGCTGCTCCGGCGCAAGGATGGCTGTTGCACGTGCCGGCTTGTTACTTAGGCATCGCCATTGCGGCGCGCAATGAGGCGCTTCGCTTTGCCAAGACGTACCAGCCTAATACCCTGCCTCACCCAATCGCCTCGACGCCCGAAGTACAGCGGAAAATCGCTGAAATGGAATGGCGCCTCACCCATGCGCGCCATTTCCTGTACGCGGTCGCCGATTTATGGGATCGCTATCCGGAAAAACGGATGGAAATGAAAGAGGAGTTGGCAACAGCCAAATTGGTCGCCACCAATACCGCGCTTGAAGTCGTCGATTGGGCGATGCGCATTGTCGGCGGACAAAGCTTGTTTGCTGACAATCCGCTTCAGCGGCATTACCGTGACGTCCGCGCTGGGCTCTACAACCCGCCGGCGGATGACTTGACGCTTCAATGGCTTGCTAAGCGGGCATTGTCTCACAACCCACCTGCTCCATAAAACAGAACGGATTCAAGCAACACGAAAAAGCTGTCCCTGCTTTGTGGGGGACAGCTTTTTTGATGCCAAGCGGTTATTCCACCTCAAGCGCCGAACGCAAAAATGCCGGCAACGCGAAACATTGGCGAAAGATCCCATCGTTCACATATTTCGTGTCATTTGGAATGGTAGTCTGCACCGGAAAATCGAGCGGCCGTTTCGAGCCGATCGTAAAGCTCCACAACCCTCCTGGATACGTCGGCACCACGGCGGTGTACACAAGCACATGCGGGAACAGTTCGCGAATATTGCGGTACGTCCGCTTCAAAATATCCAGATGGAAAATCGGCGACTGGCTTTGGCAGACCATCAGCCCATCCGCTTTCAACGCGCGATGGACGTTGGCGTAAAACTCCGGTGAAAACAAGGCTTCCGCCGGGCCGACTGGGTCGGACGAGTCGATCATAATGACGTCGTAGACGCTTTCCTTCCCTTGCACAAACTTGACGCCATCATCATAAACAAACCGCACGCGCGGATCCGATAAGTTGCCGGAGACGGCTGGCAAATGCTCTTTGCACGCCCGGACGACTTTTTCGTCGATTTCCACCATGTCGATGGCTTCAAGATGAGCGTATTTCGCCGTCTCACGAGCTGCGCCGCAGTCGCCGCCGCCGATGATGAGCACCCGCTTCGCTTCCGGATGAAACTGCAGCGGCACGTGCGAAATCATTTCGTTATAAATATGGCCGTCAATCGAGGTCGTTTGCACGACGCCATCGAGTACGAGCATGCGGCCAAAATCGTACGAATCCAAAATCATCACATGCTGGTACTCGGACGGCTCGGCAAAAATCACCTCTTTGATTCGATAGCTGATTTTTAAGTTGTCGCGATCATCTTCGGTGAGCCAAAGCTCTCCATTGTCCATATGCAAGTAAGGTGGCAAAGCGTTTCCTTCGTGTTTCATTGTGACCTCCTTTAGTCATGCAGATGTTTTCACACCTTTCTAATCTTAATATATTCTTCGTCTTGTGGCAAACAAAGGGGATGTGATCGGCCGGTGCCGGACGTATTCATCCCGCCGCCCATGTTTGACGACTGGTTTCGTTTTTCCAACTGATGATCGTTCTTGCCGCCACATCCCGCGCAAAGGCCGAGCGCCAAGGTGCCAATCGCCGCAAAGGCCGCCATCGGTTTCGCATCATCCCGCGTCTTCCTTCCGTAGAGCGATGCTTAGTGATCGTGTGCCTGCCAAACGCCAAAAAACTCTCCAGCTTATAGCCAGAAAGTTTCCTCAACCGCGCCGCTCTTTCAATAAAGAACGAAGCGACGCTCGGTCTTCAAGCAAGTCGGCGAGCGTATACGCATCCAGCACACGCAAAAACGCCTCTAACGCCTCGTGAAGTGCGAAGCGAAGCCGACATACCGGCGTTAAGACGCACTCATTGCCGTGGGCGGCAAAACACTCGACAAGCGACAAGTTTTCCTCCGTTTCGCGAACAACCGCGCCGATGACAATCTCCGCGGGGCGTTTCGCAAGGCGGATTCCACCGTTGCGCCCACGGATCGTTTCAATGTAGCCGAGTTTGCCAAGCTCATAGACGATTTTGCTTAAATGATGCTCTGAAATGGAAAAGGCAGCGGCAATGTCTTTGATGTTTGTTTTTTCTTCTTCATCAAGCGCGCCTAAAAACAAGAGGACGCGCAAGGCGTATTCCGTATAGTTCGTCAACTGCATCGTGATTCACAACCTTTAAGCGACATTCTTGATCCCATTGTACCACACCTGATTCGAACGGAGAATTGTGAACAATTTATTAAAGATGTATTTGAAATATTGCTTTTTCGCAGTGCTCATGGTTGAATAAAAGATGTATTAAAAATACATGTTTTACAAGGGGATGAAATCATGACAACGACAACGAAATTGCATCCAAAAACGATTGAAATTGTGAAATCAACGGTGCCTGTCTTGGAAACACATGGCGAACAAATTACGAAGCGGTTTTATGAACTCATGTTTTCCAATCATCCGGAACTGCTCCATATTTTCAACCACGCCAACCAAAAGCAAGGGCGGCAGCAACGCGCCTTGGCCGCAGCCGTGTATGCGGCAGCGCGCTATATCGACCAGCTTGATGCGATTTTGCCGGTTGTGCGGCAAATCGGCCATAAACACCGCAGCTTAGGAATCAAACCAGAACAATACCCGATCGTCGGAAAGCATTTGTTGCTGGCGATCAAAGACGTGCTCGGCGACGCCGCCACCGACGAAGTGATCACGGCTTGGGCGGAAGCATATGAAGCCATTGCGTCCGTTTTCATTCAAGTGGAAAAAGAGCTCTACGATGAGGCAGCGGCCAAACACGGAGGCTGGCGTGACTTTCGCCGATTTGTCGTCGTGAAAAAGGTGAAAGAAAGCGGCGTCATTACTTCGTTTTATTTGGAGCCGGAAGACGGCAAGGCCATCAGTGATTATTTGCCGGGTCAATACGTGAGCGTCAAACTGTCGATTCCGGGCGAGACGTATACGCATATTCGCCAATACAGCTTATCGGATGCACCTGGAAAAGGGTATTACCGCATCAGCGTCAAACGGGAAGCAGCTACAGCGGACAAGCCGGCCGGCATTGTTTCCAACTATTTGCATGATCATGTCCAAGAGGGCGACGTGCTCGAGCTTAGCGCTCCAGCCGGCGATTTTACGCTTGATTTGTCCAAAACGACGCCGGTTGTGTTCATCAGTGGCGGCGTCGGCATCACTCCGCTTTTGAGCATGGCGCATACGTTGGCCATCCGCCAACCGACCCGCCCAGCGGCGTTTTTGCATGCTGCTTTGAATGGCCGCGTGCACGCGTTTGACGAGGAGCTTCGGATGTTGGCGGAACGCCCGTCATTTTCTTATCATATTTGTTATGAGTCGCCATCCGACGAGGACCGCCGCCATCCACATTTTGGAAAAGAAGGGCGGATTGACCTTGCATGGATGCAATCCGTGATCCCGACGAAAGACGCAGACTTTTATTTCTGCGGCCCGGTGCCGTTTATGAAAACCGTCTATCGCGCTCTAAAACAATGGGGTGTGCCAGAGGAGCACATCCATTACGAATTTTTCGGCCCGGCCGGCGATTTGACGAAAGACTGAGAGAGGTTTTTCGCTTGCCAGGGGGCTGACCCCAAAGGGTCATTTTCCTTAACAAAACACAACATATTGTTTCTTAATGATTGTTTTATACCTATATACGGTAATAAGAAAGGGTGTCCCGATCCTTTTGGGACACCCTCCTTTTGTTATCTTCCCTGTTGGCAAGTTCATGAATTTTTTGTATGATGAATGGCAAGGAAAAGCAAGAAAAGGGAGAGACAACGCATGACGACATTTCGCCAACATCGCTGGCAATCATTTTTGCAAGGTTACGAGCAACGCGCTCGAATCCTTATTTCCTGCCCAGATCGCCCGGGCATCGTCGCGGCGGTGACGTCGTTTCTGTACGAACAAGGGGCGAATATCGTTGAATCGAGCCAATACTCGACTGACCCTGAGGGAGGGACGTTTTTTCTCCGCTTGGAGTTCGACTGTCCGAACATCGCCGAGCGAAAAGAAGAGATCGAAGCGGCGTTCGCCCCGATCGCTGCTGAATTTCAGATGCGTTGGCAGCTTCGGCTGCACAACGATATTCGGCGAATCGCGATTTTTGTCTCCAAAGCCGAGCATTGTCTGCTTGAACTTCTTTGGCAATGGCAGGCGGGAGAGCTGATCGCCGACATCGCCCTTGTCATCAGCAACCACCCCGACTTGCGCGAGACGGTCGAGTCGTTTGGCATCCCGTATGTGCATATTCCGGTGACGAAGGAAACGAAAGCGGACGCCGAAGCCGAACAAATCCGTCTGCTTCGTGACTATCAGATCGACACCATCGTGCTTGCCCGCTACATGCAAATTTTGTCGCCGGCGTTTGTCGCTGAATTCCCGGGACGGATCATCAACATCCACCACTCATTTTTGCCCGCCTTTATCGGCGCGCGTCCGTATGAGCGGGCGTATGAGCGCGGCGTCAAATTGATCGGCGCCACATCGCACTACGTCACCGACGATTTGGATGAAGGGCCGATCATTGAGCAGGACGTCGCCCGCGTGGATCACCGCCACCATCCGGACGACTTAAAGCGGATCGGCCGACTGATTGAAAAAACGGTGCTCGCCCGGGCGCTTCGGTGGCATTTGGAAGACCGGGTCATCATCCACGGAAACAAAACGATCGTGTTTTATTGAAACCAAGCGGGAGAGGATTTTTCCTTTCCCGCATGGTATAATGAAGACAAGCAGGATTTCGCCGCCCAAAGAGCGAAATTTCATCCGTAGGGAAGGAGGGAAAAAGCCTGCCTATGGGAGAAAAACGGACGCCCAGCGGTTTTCTGTTAAAACAACGTGCGTTTTTAAAATTGTATTTGATTACGCTCACCGAACAGGAGCGGCTCTACGGGCTGAAGCTGCTTGATGTATTGCGCCAAGAGTTCAAGCCGTTCGGCTACCGGCCGAACCACTCCGAAGTGTATAAGGCGCTGCACGATTTGATCGAAGACGGCATTTTAAAACAAGTGAAACAGAAAAAAGAGGGAATGAAGTACCAAGAAGTCGTCTACTATCGGTTCGCCGAGGGCGGACAGGAAAAGGCGAAGCTGTACAAACGCCAGCTCAAGGCGGAGCTTGATCGGTGCGCGGCGCTCATTCGCAAGGCGATTGAGGACAACTTCGGTTGAGAGCGCCTCGTTTTTTCTTTGTTATATTTACATAATATATTTATGGTCTAGTTCTTTTGTTTTGCGTCCCGCCGGGCGATCTAGTAGAATGAGAGGGGAAGATCGCCACAGAGAGGAAGTCAGAAGATGGGAACATGGCCGTTGACGGTCACGAAAGAAATGGAAAAGCGAAAAGAACTGTTCCGCCGCGATCCGGATCGCGCGTTGATTGGAGCGGGCGGGTACAAGGCGGCAGATGAGGCGATCGTGCACGATGCCGCCATTGCGCTCGCGCTTGGGAAAAACGTGCTCTTAAAAGGCCCGACCGGATCGGGAAAAACGCGGCTTGCTGAAACGTTGTCCGCTTTGTTTGGTCAACCGATGCACAGCATCAACTGTTCCGTGGACTTAGACGCCGAAGCATTGCTCGGTTTTAAGACGATCGTGCACAAAAACAGCCAGGCGGTGATCGAGTACGTGCCCGGACCCGTCATCCAGGCGATGACAAAAGGGCATTTGCTATACATTGACGAAATTAATATGGCGAAACCGGAAACGCTGCCGATTTTAAACAGCGTCCTTGACTACCGGCGGCGGCTCACCAATCCGCTGACTGGCGATGTCGTACAGGCGAAACCGACATTTGGCGTCATCGCCGCGATCAATGAAGGCTATATTGGCACCGTACCGCTCAATGAGGCGCTCAAAAACCGGTTTGTCGTCATCAATGTGCCGTATGTGCAAGGAGAAACATTAAAATCGGTATTGTTGGCGCAAACTACATTAACGGATGAAACGTTGATCGATCGTTTCGTCGCCCTGTCGGCGGATCTGCTTGCGCAGGTGCGAAACGGACAAATCGCCGAGGAAGCGGCTTCGGTGCGCGCTTTGTTGGATGCGTGCGATTTGGCGGCATACATGCCGCCATTGCGGGCCATTGAGCGAAGCATCGTCGATAAGCTTGACGATGAACGGGAACGGGCGGCGGTGCGCAACATCGCCGAAACGTGGTTTGACGAATAGGAGGCTCGGCATGGAGCGGTTTATGATGTTCAATGACCGAACGGTCGACTCGAGTTTGGTCATGCAGCTTTCTGACCTCGCCCAAACGCTCATGCGCCGCCGCGACGTTGCCATCCAGTTCGCCGCCCATTCCGGCGTGCATTGTGTCAAGCCGGTCGTTTACGTCAGCCATTTTTGGGATGGGTATCCACCATTGGAGCGAGAAACGGCAATGAAAAGCGACGTCGGCTTGCGCATCATCGGCACGTATCGGCACACCGACCGATTGGCGGTTCGCGCCTTCCGACATGCGGTGGAATCCCGACCGCTCTCCAAGCTTTCCAAACAGCTGTTTACATTCGCTGAAGATCTTCGCTTGGAAGCCGTCTGCGAGCGGGAACGTCCCGGGATGAAGCGATGGTTCCGCACGCGCCGCCGCATGTACCGCCGCTACTTCACTCAGCAATGGCAAGCAAACAGGACGCGCGGCGCTTGGGCTGATCAGTTTTTGGCGGGGATGTATTTGCGGCTCACGGCCGATTCGCCGCTTGATGATGCGCCGCTGGCTCCGATGGCGGATGAAGCGGTGCAGGCGCGCCTTGAAACGTTATGGCCGCAATTTTTTGATGCTTCCTCGACAGCCGAGGTGGCGGACTGGGCGTTCGCCGTTGTGGAACTGATGGAGACGTGCTGCCTCATGATATGGTCAATGCCTATACATCGCTGCCAATCGTTGAGGATGGTGCGGACGAGAAAACGATGACGCTTCAAGATCTCAAACGGACCAACCCATTGGAAAACCGCGATGCCCTTCAAGAGGCGGATGGAGAGGCCAAGCGGCAAGTGCTGCCAACATGGCATCGGGAAACGAGCCGGGCGGGTGGAAGCTTTCTCCGCTTTGAGCTCGAACGAGGCAGCCGCACCGAGATCATCAGCGATGAGGCGAGGCCGGGTGAAGACGGCGATCAGGCTCTGGCCGTCGTGAAAGGAACGTCTCGGCCGACGGCGCGAAACGAGTATGGCCTGGAAGCGCAAGCATCCTTCAGCGAACAGCCGCCGATTGGAAACCGTGCGCCGTATGGCGAGGCCAACCGCCAAGCCGATCTTGTGCTTCTTCCTTCGTCGTCCAACCTCGCGCATCTTGAGCAATACCGCGCCAAACAGGCGGCGGTGGCGCCGTACCGAAAACGGCTTGTGCGCATCATGGAACAATGGCTTGAACACAAGCGCTCCGCTTGGCGCACGAACTTGCCCGTCGGTCGGCTGCGCAAACAATTGGTGTCGTTTTTCACGGATGAGCGGCCGCGCTTGTTTTACAAAAAAGGCGAGCCGACGCGGCGGTTTGATGCGGTCTTCGGCCTGCTTGTCGATTGCTCAGCTTCCATGCATGACAAAATGGAAGAGACGAAAACCGGGCTCGTTCTTTGCCATGAGGTGCTGAAAACGTTGCGCGTGCCGCACCAAATTGTCGGATTTTGGGAAGATGCGAACGAAGCAACCGCTTCGCGTCAGCCGAACTATTTGCAGATGGCGGTCTCATTCCATCGCTCGCTTGAGCCGTCGAGCGGCCCGGCGATCCTGCAGCTCGAGCCGCATGAAGATAATCGCGATGGATTGGCGATTCGCTGGATGACCGAACAGCTCCTCAAGCGCCCGGAAGCACAAAAAGTGCTGCTCGTCTTCTCTGACGGCGAACCCGCCGCGTACGGATATGAACAAAACGGCATCATCGATACGCACGAAGCAGTCGCCGAAGCGCGCCGCCGCGGCATTGAGGTCGTCAATCTCTTTTTAGGCCACGGGGCCGACGATGAGTCAACGCGGCGGACGATTGAAAACATCTATGGTCGCTTCCGCGTCTTTGTTCCGCATGTGAGCGAGTTGCCGGATCGGCTGTTGCCGCTCTTGAAAACGTGGTTGCAAAAAAGTTTGTGACAAAAAGGTGGGACCCCATGATCAAATTATTCACTGACAGCGATCTAGACGGCATCGGCTGCGGATTGCTCGCGAAGCTGGCGTTTGCCGAGGTGAACATTTCGTTTTGTTCCTATCGCAATTTGGATGAACGGGTCGTCCAATTCTTGCAAAGCGACGAGGCCAACGGCGCCATGTTGTTTATCACCGACTTGGCCGTCGGCAAGGAAGTGGAACAGCAACTCGCTGAACGGGCGGCGCGCGGCGGCCATGTGCAAGTGATCGACCACCACGTGACGGCGCTTCATTTCAATGACTACCCGTGGGGACAGGTGGTGCCGGTGAGGGATGATGGCAAAAAGACGTGCGCCACCTCGCTCTTTTACGACTATCTCGTCCGCGAGGGAAAACTCGCACCTAATGAAACGCTAGATGGGTTCGTCGAGCTCGTCCGCCAATACGACACGTGGGAATGGGAAGAGAATGGGAATTTGCAAGCGAAGCGGCTGAATGATTTGTTGACGATTTTCGGGCTTGACGGCTTTTGGGAGACGATGAGCGAGCGGCTCGCCTCCAGAGAACCGTTCTCCTTGACCGAGACGGAAGAGCTGCTTCTCGATATGGAAGAGAAGAAAATTCAGCGTTACATTCGGCAAAAGCAAAAACAGCTTGTTCAGCGCTGGCTTGGTGACTATTGCATCGGCGTCGTCTTTGCCGAGCGCCATTTGTCGGAATTGGGCAATGCGTTATCCAAGCGTTATCCTCATCTTGACTTGATCGCTTTAGTCAACATGGGGACGAAACATATTGGCTTTCGCACCATTCATGATGACGTCAACGTCGCTGAGTTTGCCCAGCAATTCGGTGGCGGCGGCCATCCCAAGGCGTCCGGCTGTTTGATCGATGATACAACATTTCCGCTGTTTGTCGTCGAGACGTTCCCGCTTCTGCCGGTATACGGTGATGCGGAACAAAACCAATTGAACAAAAAAGACGAGGCCGAAGGAGTGTTTTGGACAAATCACCATGGCCAATGGTGGCTGAGTCGCAAAACCGCTCAAGGTTGGAGCGTGTATGCCGATGGGGGAGAGACCCATACGTTCCCAGAGGAAATCGCCGGCGAACGCTGGCTGAAGCGGCAGTTTGCCGCTGGCCTTGCCCATGATGCAGCTGTGCTCGACTTTTTAAGCGTTCGGCTCGGACGAGACAAAGATGCCATTCAAGCCGACTATAAAGCGGCCGTCAAACAATACAAGCAACAAACCGGCATTGAATCATGATGCCGCCGCTGTGGACGGCACGGTCGTTCGGTATGGGTGGAGTGAACTCGGTGGCTGGCGGCTGACCATTCGGACAAAGATGCGCAAAAAGAAAAAAGGTGTTCCGATCTCTTTTAGGAAGGATTGGGACACCTTTATTTGTTGCGGAAACGCCGAAGAGAAAATGTTAACATAATTGTAACAGTTTTTGTGTTTAGGAAAAACAGTCTTTGATTATAATAATAATAGGGAGGTGAAGACGGTGAAACAGTATGTCTTTTCCTTCTACACAGTCCAAGGGAAAACGATTGTGTGGGAAGAGGCCATTCCGGCATCTGGGATGATGGAAGCCTTTTCAAAAGCCCAACGGCTTCTGGTGAAGCATAAGCAAGAAAAAGGCGTACCAGTTCGCGTTCGGTATAAAGGCGTCCGCTATCGTCAAACGGATATTGCCTAAACGAAAGGAGAAAGGATGAGATCATGCGGTCCCTGCAGCTGCCGACGCGCAGTGGGTAACGTGCAGCTTCTTGAATGAGAATCAAGAGGCTGCGCGTTTTTATTTTATTTTAGGTGGGCGTGTCGATGGGCGTTTTTTTTGTTTTGTCTCACTATTATGAGATTACTTGTTATCGAAACAGACTCTTTCATAACTTCTTATAATTTATATTATGTAAACTTATCAATTTCCCCGAAATTTGAGGGTTTCTTCCCTCAAGTACCCATAAAATCAATTATCCGGAACTTGTTAACCTAAGTTCCTCATAATTTTTTGTGTCTACGAATTATCATTTTTTAAACGAGTTATCATTATTTTTTTATCGATTATCATCGGTCGTTGATTATCAACTGGAGGTGTTTTTTATGTTGTTTCGACAAGCCATTGATGAATTTGTGTTGTACTTGCAAATTGAAAAAAACTATTCACTTAACACCGTTGATGGTTATGCTTATGATTTGAGATGTTTCGAGAACTTCTTAATTCAACACGGTTATTCTGTACAACTTCATGACATTACAAAAACGCATGTTCGTCGCTTCATCCAGCATCAGATTACAAAAGAAAACGTCAAACCTAGAACGGTCTATCGGAGAATTTCTTGCTTGAAATCGTTCAGTAAATACTGTGTCAAAGAAAATCTAATCGACAGCGATTTTATGATCGGAATTGATACTCCTAAAACGGATAGCAAATTACCGACTTATATGTCTTTGTCTGAACTACGAAAGCTGTTCCATTTTTTGGAGCAAGACAATAGCCGAATGGCGATGCGAAACCATCTTCTATTTAAACTGTTAGCCACTACGGGTATGCGAAGATCTGAAATTGTTGAACTAACTTGGGAACAAATTGATTTATCGAACAACACGATACGCATATATGGGAAAGGAAAAAAAGAGCGCTTACTCCCCCTTCATCCCATGGTTGTCCCTTTAATTAAGAGCTATATGGGAAGTTTAGAAGAATATCAGCTCCATCCTTCCCAACCGGTATTTTTAAATAAAAACGGTAAAAAACTGAATCCGCGTGGTTTACATAAGATATTTAAAGAAATCTTACAAAAAGCTGGTCTGCCACCTCAACGGTTCTCACTCCATCATTTGCGGCATACGTTTGCTACCTTGTTGATACAAGAAAATAAAGAAAATGTTGATTTGCGTACCGTACAAGAACTACTCGGCCATGAAAGTTTAGTCACGACGCAAGTATACACTCATGTTGACTTTGAGCAAAAGAAAAAAGCGATTGAAACATTTAACATATTTTAAAACCTGCTTAGTACGGAAATAACTACCCTAGCCGGGTAGTTATTTCATGTGAATATGAGTTGGCGGATACAAAGGCACTGGATGCGTGAGATCGTATGACATTGAGTGCATTCCATGAGTTTGCTGATAAGGCATTGGAGCATGTGGAAAATACCCTTGCTGCGCCATAGCAATCTGATTATAAAGTTCTGGTGCTTTAAATGTAAAATAATCAGAATGATTATTCCCTGATTCTTTAAGTATTTTTTGATGTAATGCCGCAAATGCATACTTTACGAGATGTTCTTTAAACAGATTGATGTAATTTTTGTTTTTCAATTGATTCGAATAAACTTTAGGAATTTCATCAAAAATTTCTTCTAAATCTAGCGTGATATTATAATTAGATTCAAGTTCCATAGCAGTTTCAAAAAGAGTTTCGATTATTACTTGGGCCGCTCGAATTTCTTTAATATACTTTGCATCACTTAAAATATAATGCTGCAGAGCGCCAAGCTCATATTTAGAGTGTCCAAGCAAAAAGCGTATAGCATCATCTGAGACCCCCATTTCATGAAACAAGGTAGAAAGAGTGTATCGTAGTCCGTGCGGTGTGAAATACTTCTCTGTTTTACGGATTATTTTGTTTCTTCTTCCCTTCTCTTTTGCATTGTTATGATTTTCATTATTCTCTGGTTGTTCATATTCTACTTTCACCCATCCCAAATGTTCACATACTTTATCGATTATATAATTCATTTGCTTGTTAATGAGCGGTTTCCCTCTCAAACCGTATAACAATGCATCATTTGGTTCCATGTGTTCTGTATATTGGGTGAGTAATTTCATGAGCTTAGGTGGTAATGGAATAAAGAAATCTTTGTTTTTGCTGTTTGGTGAATTATCAGTGTGTTTATCCCCTTCCTCTAGATATTGGTCAAGAAGTTTGTCTTCTTTTACTCGATCTTTTTTTGGATCAAACTCATAAACTAGCCCGTTCATAGTAGTAGAAACTGAACGAACTGTTAGTTTTTCGAGCGATGTGACTCTGAGAGCAGTAAACATATCTATTAGGGTTGGAACTAATACATTAACACCACTTTCTTGCAACTCAAACGCAGCTTTATAAACTTGGTATAATTCGGTGATATTTAATGCTCTCGAATGATGTTTTTGTTTATTAGAATCTGTGATTTTTAATGCTGCGAATGGATTTCCGTTAATAACTCCGAGTCGGTTATAATGCGTAAACATAGATTGCATCGTTGCCTGATGTTGTTTTATCGTTTTCGGACTATAGCCTTGTTTTCGTTGATCATTTTCCCATATCTTCACGAATTCATAATCGATATTCTCAAGCACTGGATTTAATCCTTGGTTTAACATATATTCTGACATGTAAATTACATTTTTTCGATAGGTACGTCTAGTATTTTTTGACCAAAACTGGCTTTTTTCGTATTCATTAAAAGCCTCAATTAAAGTAGATTTAGCTGAAATATTTGTTTTGCCCATGCTCTGTTACCTCCGTATAAAAATAATTTAGCTTAAAATACAAAAAACCCCAAGCCAAACACCGCTACTTCTTATGCGTGTATATACGCATAGGTAGCGCTGTAAAGCTTGGGGTTTTCCCTTGTCGTATATTAAGTTATTCATTTGTTTTGTATTTTATCAGATTATGATGAAAAGTCAACAACTATTTTGCAAAATTTTATAGATTTGTTTCTTTTTCAGCTAAATATTTTTATAAATCATCTGTAACGGATAGCGTATTTAACGCTCGTTTAGTTAAAGCTGGACGGTGTTTTAAATAGCTGTTTAAAAGGTGTGATTGTGTTCCACAATTGCGCCTTATTTTATTATTGAACAATACTATTTCTGTGGCCGTAATGACCCTTCTTCTATATTCTATAAAGACAAACGTTAAAGTTCTTGGTTAATTAACTCGCTCAGTAATTTAGTTTCATCTTCTGTAAGACTAACTGAGGGGTCAATTAAAGAATAATCTCGAAGTCTTTGTTGCCTTTTAATCGGATGTTCTGCGACTGTTTTGCAATCTCTTCTCATTTTATCTACCCAGTACATTACGTATTGTTGTATTTGTTTTGGTAAAGCCTTAAAATCTGCTCCTTTTTCAATCCAGTGATTAACATTCCAAGAAAGAGGAGGTGTTGGTTTCCATCCCCAACTATAGACGTATTCAATTGCTTTTGCTGCAACAACAATGTAAGTACTTTTACTAACACCTTGCATCCCAACAAAGAAATGGTCACCACCGTACTTACTTTTTGGGCTTCTTACATTAGCAGTTGCCATAAGTGCAGCCAAAATCTTAAGTTTATTCAATGGATTCTTTAATTTTAAGTTAAAGATTGCTGCATTCAAAGAATCGGTATCTTCATCGGTCTTCACTTTCTTAGCTAGTTCAGTAAAAGCTTCGACAATTCGCTTTTCATAATCTAAAGGAATATCTGATAAATCGCAAATTTCCCGAAATAATTTAATGCCTATAGAAAAAGGTTTCTTTTTTATAGTTTGTTCTAAAAGATCTATTTCTTGCTTACTTACCACTTTTACAGGTGTTGAAGATATTGGTGTAAAAAACTCTTCCATTCCATCTTCAAATTTTTTGCTCCTTGTTTCTTCTAACATACATTTTAAAAAGGTTTCGAAGGCTTCTATATGATTTTTAGCTTCAGGGCATTCCTTCATGGGATCTATCAATGTAATTCCGTATTGATCACACAATGATTGGAGTTCATTACTATATCTATATGCAATCATATAGGATGTTGGTAATTCTCCATAAAATGCTTTCTGTAGTTCAGCAAACATTTGTTGAATATTGATATCACGAAAACTATAGCCTACAAATAACAAATTTTTTGCTAATAGATCCGCTCGTAAACGGATGTTAAATGCATTTTCCGGATCACTCATTCTTTTTTGATAATCCTCTTGTGTGAATACGATAGATTCAGGATAGTTAAGATCCCCATGAAACTTAATATAAAGCTGTTCTGACAATTTCGCTTCAGCAAAATCCTTTAAATGAATGATAGTCCTGTATTTCCTTCCATACTTCTCAAACGCTTTTTCCATCACATTATCTTGGTTTGTAGTGTAAATAACGGGAACACCCATATTCATTATTGTTAAATGGACATATCCTTTTTCATCATCAAATTCCGAAATTTCTAATTTACTCTTCAAAAACTCACAAAATTTATCCCTTCCGAACGTATCCACATATTTTTGAGCAATTTCAAAATGATTCGTAATAGACGTTAGTCCTAACTGCTCGGCCATCTCGCTGACTAGAGAATCCCAATCTGGTAGCATAGAAGCAGAACAGCCAGCACCCATAAATGGGACCAATTTTTGCTTAGCAGCTAATTCGCCTAAAGTATCAATAATTTGACTCATTTTCTTTCCCCTTCTTCTTGCAACTCTAAAATATTGACTAGTTGTTGAAAACAATTCAAGACTTCTCTAATTTATAAGCTTATTAAACTCATCAGTAAAATTTTTTCAATTCCTTTTTTATTAAAATACATTTTTCCTTTAATCTACTATCTTTTTCAAATTCACCAATATAACTATTTACTATCGTTTCTGCAAAGTCTACAAAATCATATGGCTTGTCGGGTTCATGTTTTGTAATCGAAGATAACTGTTTAATTATTAATTCCCATAATTTTTCATCGTATATAACTCGCGTAAGTCTGCAACACTCTTCATATAGATTGGTGCTTACAAATTCTGAGATAGGTATTGAGTAAAACTCTAATACTTCCTTTTTTTCTTCTCTTCGTTTTAATATATCAAAAATTTCTTTTCCAAGATTTCTTCCTTGGTTTCCACTAAATAGCGAAAATAAAACTGTTGAATAATCCTCGTATGATAATTCAAGTTTCTTAATCTCTTGACGCAAAGATAAAATAACTCCAAGCTGATTATAACTCACATTTCGCACCCTCCCAACGAAAATCGGGAGGATTTTT
>NZ_ATCO01000095.1:0-5051 GCF_000422025.1 Geobacillus sp. WSUCF1
GTCGGTATTGAAAAAACGGTAATGTTGACAGGGGATAACCAAAGAACAGCCGAAGCCATCGGAAAACAAGTCGGCGTTTCCGATATTAAAGCCGATTTACTTCCAGAAGATAAACTGAATTTCATCAAAGAGCTTCGTGACAAGCATCAAAGCGTGGCGATGGTTGGAGATGGTGTGAACGATGCACCAGCTCTTGCAGCTTCAACCGTTGGTGTGGCGATGGGCGGTGCTGGAACCGATACAGCCCTAGAAACAGCCGATATTGTCTTAATGTCTGATGATTTAAGCAAATTGCCATATACGATTAAATTGAGCCGCAAAGCTTTAGCGATTATTAAGCAAAACATTACTTTCTCTTTAGGGATTAAGGCATTGGCATTACTGTTAATTGTGCCTGGTTGGTTAACGCTATGGTTAGCGATATTTGCCGATATGGGAGCAACATTAATCGTAACATTAAACAGCATGCGATTGCTAAAAGTTAAAGAATAAACTTTGTGTTCAAAAAATGTAAGGGATGCCATTTGGTTATCCTTTTTTCATGATAAAGATATTTCTTTAATCAACTCCCATGGAAGAACGAATGAACTTCCATCATCTGTGATGTCGCGAAGCGATGCATGGGTGGCTAACGGGAGTCAATAGTAACATAATAAGATAAGAATTTTTGTTATTTTGACAATAAAAATGACAATGACAAAAAGCTCGGCTATTTGCCGAGCTTTCCAGTCTGAGATAATCTTATTATCATCTTTTACTTTGATAAAAATAGGTTCATCACCATTTTTTGTGAAAAACGCTCAATTCATTTCTCTATTCGTTGTATAATCTAGACTAACATCAGAGAGAGAGGGAAGATCGGTTTTCATCGTTTGAGAATGCAAAAGAAACCGATGCTAATACGATTGGAGGAGATCGGGCGCTTTCCGTTCACTGATCTCGATTCCCTCCTGTTGATGCCAATACATTCGAGCTTGGAACAGGGAGGGAGCAACCATACCAGAGCGCCAAATCGGCGCATAGCCGCTGAAGCGACTGACCCCCAAGCGAACCATCTCCCTATGCACATAGCGTCAGGAAGGCTTTAGCAGTTAAGGAATGCTGCCGTTGAATGAGTCCTACTTCTCGTTCCAGAAGGGTCAGTTCTTTGGCGGAAGGGGGTTGACGAATTTTTGATCCATGCCTTTACGTAATTTGATAGGTAATGGAATAAAATCTCCTTAACGGCGCCGGATAGGGTAAAACTGATCAACCGAAATATGCATTTTCACCAAATGTTGACGAAAGGACTTGAATTTTCTTATGAGGTAAACGATGAAACGTACACGCCTCATGTCTTCCCGATCGATTGGGAACATCCGGAGAACAATGACTTTTTAGTGGTCAATCAATTGCCGATTGAAGGGCGCATGTCCCGCCGGCCAGATATCGTTATATATATTAACGGTTTACCGCTGATTGTATTTGAGTTAAAAAATCCGAACAACGAGCAAGCGACTGTTTATGATGCATATACCCAAATTCAAAACTATACATATGATATTTCGCAATTATTTAACTACAACGCTTTTGTTGTTATTTCCGATAACGTGGAAACGAAGCATGGGATGCCGTTTGCCGATTACGATTTCTTTGCCTCATGGAAATCGATTGATGGGCGAAATGTCGATAACAACCGTGCTAATACGATGCGCACGCTGATTGAAGGATTATTTCCAAAAGACCGTCTGCTAAATTATATTCGTAATTTTATTGTCTTTTTGGAGGAAGGAAGCAAAATTACAAAAATCGGCGCGAAATATCACCAATTTTTTGGCGTAAACTTCGCTGTCAATGAAGCGATCCGTGCGACGCGGCCTGACGGAGACCGGAAAATCGGGGTAATGTATCATACAACGGGTTCGGGCAAATCGCTAAGCATGTTATTTTTCGCAGGAATTTTGTCTCGCCATCCGGAAATGGAAAACCCATCTATTGTCATTCAAGTGGATCGTAATGACCTAGACGAACAGTTGCATGATACGTTTGTGCAAGGGAAATCATACATCGGTCATGTGCATCACGCGGAAAGTACCGAACAGTTGCGAACATTACTGAGAGGGGAAGCGGGACAAATTATTTTCTCCACTATTGAAAAATTCCGTAAAAAAGAAGGAGAAACCCGACACCCTGTTTTATCGGAAAGACGAAACATTGTTGTGATTGCCGATGAAGCACACCGTACCCAAGCCGGTTTTACGGGCGGATTTGCCGCTCAGTTGCGTTATGCTTTGCCGAACGCTTCCTATATTGGGTTTACAGGAACCCCGGTCGATTTTGTTGATAACAATACAGAAGAAATTTTCGGACATATTATCCACCGCTACGATATGGCTCAGGCGGTCGAAGACAAAGCGACATTGCCAATTTACTATGAGAGCCGTCTAATTCCGCTTGATTTATCTACTGAGGACATTGATGAAAAATACAGAGAAATTATCGAAGAAGCAGGGGGAGACGATAAAGAGTCAGAGAGCTATAAAAGAAAATGGGCCGCTCTGGAAAAAGTCGTCGGTACTCCAAAACGGCTCCGTCGTTTAGCCAAAGATATCGTATCACATTTTAACCAAGTCGCCAATCCATTTCAAAAAGCCATGATTGTCTGCATGAGCCGGCGAATTGCGGTTGATTTGTATAATTATCTAAGAGAGATTCCAGAATGCCCTCCTGTTGAAGTGATTATGACAGGAGATGTATCAAAGGATCCTAAAGAGTGGCGAGAGGTTCAGCCGGGAAGCAAATATGCGCATATTAAGTCGAAAAAAGAGCAAGAAGAAGTGAAAGCCAAACTTCGTGACCCAGAAGACCCTTTGAAATTTGTCATTGTCGTCGATATGTGGTTAACAGGAATGGACGCTAAACCGCTTTCCTATCTTTATGTCGATAAGCCAATGAGGGGACACAATCTTATGCAAGCCATTGCCCGTGTAAACCGAGTGTTTCCAGGAAAAGAAGGCGGTGTAGTCGTTGATTATATTGGCATTGCCACTTCTCTGAAAGAAGCAACTCATAAATATACGCAAAGCGGCGGAACGGGAAGTCCTACTTATGATATTTCAGAGGCCGTTAACATCTTTATGAATCATCTGGAGACAGTAAGGGGATTTATTCCAAGTGAGATTGATGTTCAAAACTGGCGGGCAAAACCAAAGATAGAGCGCGAAGACTTCATTGCAGATCTTGTTAACATGCTTTTAAATCGAGATCCCGAGGAATATATCCAAGCAGCTACCAAACTAGAAAAATCGTATCAGTTGGTGAAACATCAGCCGGAAGTGCTTGAACTTGCAGATGAGGTTATGCTTTATTTAATGATGAAAGCACAACTTCGCAAACATTTGCGGCCACCAATTGAAAAACCGAGTGAAAATAAAACATTAGAAGAGCGATTATCAGAACTTATTGACAATAGTCTATTAGCGAAAGAAACTGTTGACATTTTCCAAATAGCAGGAATTGAACGCCCAGATATCAGCATATTGGACGAAGCGTTCTTAGCAGATTTAACGAAAAAAGAGCATGTAGACTTGCGCTTAAAGTTGCTGAAAAAACTTTTAGAGGACCAAATTAAAGTGACATTTAGCCAAGGAAGCCCACAGTCAAAGGCGTTAAGCGAACTTCTAGAGAAAACGTTAAGGGATTATCATAATCGTGTCATTCAGGCTGCTGATGTGATCCGGGTTATGATTAACATGCGCAAAGAAATGGAAGAAGAAATGCGCAAGCGGCACGACTTGGGATTGTCAGAGGAAGAAATTGAGTTTTACAAGGCGATCACTGCTATGGGGCAGGAAGCGTTCTCAAACGAGTTTCTTGCTAGTCTAATCCATAAGGTGGTCAAAGCTTTAAAGAAACAATTAGCCGTAGACTGGACAAGTCCTTACCGCCGAGATGTCTACGCCAAGGTCAAATTAGCTGTCAAGCAAGTACTCATCAGAGAAAAAATTACCGGCCAACAATTGCAATTCTTAACAAACAAATTCATGGAACAAGCCGAACAGCAATATAAAGACTGGCCGATGAATGCGTGACAACGAGAACAGATGTCTCTTATAGGGGCATCTGTTTTTGTATAAATCGTTATAAAGGGAGAAGAAATGCATGCGAGTAGGATTAGACAGAGAAATTATTAAAAGTCTTACAAGGACAGTAGAGTCGTTTTCACCATTGAGTGAAATGCTTCGGGAGTAGACAGAATTAATAACGAGAATAAATCTTGGCTCAAACATAAGCCGACATTTCAATTCGGTATTTTATCAACCTGAACTATCGATTGCCTTTAATACATTAGCCTCGAGATTGAGGGAAACACAATTACATATACAATCCATTGCTCCATTCTTAGAATCAATTAGTACGTTAAGGAACAGTTTTGCTGGTGCAACTGATTCTATGCAAACTGTTTTAGATAGTGTTAAACAATTAAGTTTATCATTAAGCAAAATCTACACTAGTATCGATAGTCCGATTGCAGAACTCCAAAGAACAATTAATTAAACATTAGAATTATATAAAGTTAACCTGTCACCGACGATAAAAGCATTAGAACAATGGCAGGTTCAATTTAAAGAATTGCAAAAAATAAATTTTCCAAAGGTTGGCCCGAGTTCGACACTTACTAGGCAAACAAATTGCTCACCAGCCTTGATACATAAGGGTTGATGAGCGATTAGGCATACTTCACGCGTGTATCTATGAGTGATGCTGGATATGTAGGATTCTTAGAAGCAGATCCAACGCCTACAGCCACAAAGTTTTGGCGATGCTTTAAAGTGAGTTTCGCATGCTGATTTATATGTTCTTACGTTATAACTCATAAACCCCGATATTAAAAGGACTAATTTACGAAGCGTGTGCCTACGAAAATCAACGTATTTTCTAGTGTATAGACCTTAAATCCTTTGATATAAAAGGCTTTTTCTAAATTGTGCTTGCCTAAAATTGGACTTCAAACTGTCGAACTCGGAGTACAGAAAATATGTAAAAATCGCTTTTCGGTACGGAATTTTTGT
>NZ_ATCO01000096.1:0-16716 GCF_000422025.1 Geobacillus sp. WSUCF1
TTAGTGGTAAAACCTCAGCCTTCCAAGCTGATGTCGTGGGTTCGATTCCCATCACCCGCTTTTTATGGGCCTATAGCTCAGCTGGTCAGAGCGCACGCCTGATAAGCGTGAGGTCGGTGGTTCAAGTCCACTTAGGCCCATTATTTTCCATTGAATGTTTTTTGGCTATTCGCTATAATAATGGGCGAACAATGCCCCATCGTTCCACAGCAAAAGCGGAGCGACGAGCTTCACATCTTCGAATTCGCTGCGAGTTGCCTCGACGCATCTCGCTTCCTTGAATTAGCTGGCAGAGGAAGAGGCAACGAGCACATTTGGAAGATGTGCATAACATATAGTTATTCATCATTCCGCAATAGCTCAGCGGTAGAGCAACCGGCTGTTAACCGGTAGGTCGTAGGTTCGAATCCTACTTGCGGAGCCATGTTACGGAGAAGTACCCAAGTGGCTGAAGGGGACGGTTTGCTAAACCGTTAGGTCGCAGTTTTGCGGCGCGCGGGTTCAAATCCCGCCTTCTCCGCCATAATGGCCCGTTGGTCAAGTGGTTAAGACACCGCCCTTTCACGGCGGTAACACGGGTTCGAATCCCGTACGGGTCACTGGTTGCTGGCACCAGAGATTCTGGTGCCCTTTTGTACAATTTCTTTTGTCGATTTTTGCGTTTTTTTTCTTGCGATGCGTGTGGAAGTCTGTTATAATGTCTCTCGTTAGCTTTAAAATTATGTTATGATGCTTGGGGACAACGCAGTGTTTCGTTTCGTTAAAGAACGAGGCATTGCGTTTTTTTTATTTATCACCCTAAACCGAGAAGCCCCCCACTTCCACGCGTGAGCGTAGGTGGGAGAGCGTTCAAGTAGGGAGGGAGTCCCCCGTTTCCAACGGCAGGAAAGTGGGGGGAGAAGATCAAACGAACAATTGGGCGTCGGCTTCGCCGCCATGAATTTGCACAAACATCGTTTGGATGGCTTGAAGCTGGCGCTTGGCGGTTTCTTCTGGCGTTGATGGGAGAAAGTAAACGATTTGCAAAGCGTTTTTCGTTTCTCTCGTCACGGCGGTCCGCTCCGAATCGACGATCGGACTGCCAAACGGCCCTCGTTCATCTTTGCTGACGAGTTTGTTGGCAAAGTTGACTGTGCGGCCGTTTAACGCGATGTATTCATCTTGTTCCGTGCCGATCGTGAGCGTCACTGTCCCGTTGATGCGGTCTAGATCATAGATGCCGAGTGGAATTTTATAATAGAGTGAAAAAAAGTTGTTTATGTCTGCCGCTGAATGGATAGGCGAAATGAAGCTTTTTTTCTGGATGCGTCGGTACAGGCTTTCACTTGACGGTCGATAGCGGCTTGGGTCCGTTCCGATTTGTTTGAAAGTACGGCGCCATTCGACCATCTCAGGAATGTCGGCAATCGACTTTTCCTGCAGCTCGATGTAAAGAGATTCTTGAAACAGCTCAAGCCGCCCCCTTAACATTTGCGGTGAATCGCTGACCTCGATATGATGATAGCGGATGACGCCGAATTTACCAGAAGGAAGGCGTTGCTTTAGTTGTTCTGATATCACGAATTTCATCTTGATCACCTCGGATTTCATTTTATCATATATGACGAAAGGAGGGAAAACGATGGATGTTATGGCATTAAAGCGGGAAGTCATTGAGTATAGTCGGTCAATCGGCATTGATAAAATCGGATTTGCGAGCGCTGATCCGTTTGTTGAATTAAAGGAACGGCTGCGCCGCCAGCAGGAGCTCGGCTATCAGTCCGGTTTTGAGGAACCAGATATTGAGAAACGGACGAATCCTTCATTGCTTCTTCCGGAAGCAAAATCGATCATTGCCATTGCTCTTGCCTATCCGTCCAAAATGAAAAATGCGCCGCGGGGGACAAAGACGGAACGGCGCGGCGTTTTTTGCCGCGCTTCATGGGGAAAGGACTACCACGATGTGTTGCGGGAACGTTTGCAGCAGCTCGAGGAGTTTTTGCTGGCCAAAGTGCCCCATGCCCGCGTTCGCTCGATGGTGGATACCGGAGAGCTCGCCGATCGGGCGGTGGCGGAACGGGCAGGGATCGGTTGGAGCGGCAAGAACTGCTCTATTATTACACCGGAGTTTGGATCGTATGTGTATTTGGGAGAAATGATTACGAATATTCCATTTCCCCCTGATGAACCGGTTGAAAACCGATGCGGCACGTGCACGAAATGCATTGATGCCTGCCCGACCGGGGCGCTTGTACAAGGGGGACAACTGAACGCACAGCGGTGCCTTTCCTTTTTAACGCAAACGAAAGGCTTTTTGGCCGACGAGTTTCGGGAGAAAATCGGGAACCGGCTGTACGGCTGCGATACATGCCAGCAAGTCTGCCCGGAAAATAAGGGGAAAGACTTTCATTTGCATCCAGAATTCGAGCCGGATCCGGAAGCGGTAAAGCCGAAACTCATCCCGCTGCTTCAGATGAGCAACCGTGAATTTAAAGAAACATTTGGGGCCATGGCGGGTTCATGGCGTGGGAAAAAGCCGATTCAGCGCAATGCCATTCTGGCGCTCGCCCATTACAAAGACCAAACCGCGGTGCCGCACTTACTGCGTTTGTTGAAAGAGGATAGCCGTCCAGTCATCCGCGGGACGGCGGCGTGGGCGCTCGGGAAAATCGGGGATCCAAGCGCTAAGCCTTATTTGGAGGCCGCGCGGCAAACGGAGGCGGATGCCGATGTGATCGCTGAGATTGAAAAAGGACTGAAACTGTTGGCTGAGGCAAAGGAATAGGGAAAAAAACGCAGCTTCCCCACATAAGGTAGTAACAAAAACGAAAGTGGTGGAAAGCAGCATGAAAAAACAGTTGCGCGCGTGGTTGGATGAGCGAGCCCGCTCGTTTGTGTCGGAAAGCAATATCCGAAGCGAAGAGGCGGCAAGAAAGCAACGGCTTTGCCAAAAGCGCGGTGCGGAGATCGTCCGTTGCACGATCCGGGGACAAATTGTCGGCAGGCAGACCATCGAGCGGGAAGCGAAAGTGATGTATATTGCCCACCATCAATTTTTAATTAAGCAAAGGGGTTCACTATATATAGAAGAACAGGTTGAGGAGCGATGCGCCTGTTTTGTTCGCGGTGAGCTTGTAGCTGATGAACCGATCAACCGGCTGGGGGGGTATATGGAGGCGCCGCGCGTCGAACGAGAGCAATGGACGGGGGAGCGTCTTTCTTACCAGTATGACCGCGCCCGGGCGGTGCGGTATGCGGAAACGTGGTGGAATCGGCATAACCCGGTGTTTCCGTCGTTTCCGGTGGATTGCACGAATTTTGTCTCTCAATGCTTGTATGCAGGCGGGGCGCCGATGACGGGCTATCCGAACCGGGCGAGGGGATGGTGGTGTCAAAACGGAAGTTGGAGTTACAGCTGGGCTGTGGCCCATGCTTTTCGTTGGTATTTGAGCGGGTCGCGCATCGGCTTGCAGGCGGTGGAAGTGGCGGAGCAGAGCAATTGATGGCAGGCGATGTCATCTGTTATGATTTTCAAGGGGACGGACGCTTCGACCACTCAACGATTGTGGTGGCGAAAGATCAGAACGGGATGCCGCTTGTAAACGCCCATACGACAAACAGCCGAATGCGCTATTGGTCGTATGAAGATTCAAGCGCCTATACGCCAAACATTCGGTATAAATTTTTTCACATCATTGACCGCAAATAAACGATGTTGCTGAGGTGAACGAAATGCCGCTCCATGTAGTACTGTACCAACCAGAAATTCCGGCTAATACCGGGAATATCGCCCGCACATGCGCGGCTACGGATACGGCGCTTCACTTGATTCGTCCGCTTGGGTTTTCAACGGATGATAAAATGTTAAAGCGCGCCGGGCTTGATTATTGGCCGTATGTCAATATTTCGTATTATGACTCGCTTGACGAACTATTCGCCCGCTTTCCGGAAGGGGAGTTTTATTTCATTACGAAATTCGGGCGCCGGTATTATGATTCGTTTGATTTCAGCGATACAGAAAAACATATTTTCTTTGTGTTCGGCCGTGAAACGACCGGATTGCCGAAGGAGCTGCTTGAGGCCAATATGGATCGTTGCCTTCGCATCCCGATGAATGACAAAGTGCGCTCGTTAAACTTGTCGAACACGGCGGCCATTTTAGTGTACGAAGCGTTGCGCCAACAACGGTTTTATGGGTTGTCATAAACAAAAAAACGACCTTCGCTCTGGAGGTCGTTTTTTTTGGTCTTATTGTCTGACGCCTGGTTTGTCTTCATAGCCAGCGGTGAAAATGGCCGTCAAAAACGCAATGATAACCCCTAGCACAAGCAACGTGCGCATCGTTTGTTCCTCCTTCATAATGAAAGTGGCAGGCGTTTCCCTCTTTATTATAGCGAATATGGCCAAGCATGTGAATGACCGCAGCTGGTTGTTAGGAGACAAAATTTTTTTTGCGGCGAATGATACGGGACATCCTCGCATAAATTGTAATAATCTTGCTGTTAGACATCCAAGGGTGAGGAGGTCCTTTATGGATATTTTGCAAAAAATCGCCCGGTATCGGGAAGAAGAAGAAAAGTTGAAATGGGAAGGAACGTTTGCCGAGTATTTAAAGATTTTAAAAGAAAAGCCGTGGGTGGCCCAGTCGGCTCATTCGCGTGTTTATAATATGATCAAAGATGCTGGGGTCGAAGAGGTGAATGGGCGGAAACGATATAAGTTTTTCAGCCAGCACCTGTTCGGGCTTGAGGAGGCGCTTGAGCGGCTCGTTGAGGAATATTTCCACCCGGCGGCGAAGCGGCTTGATGTGCGGAAACGGATTTTGCTGCTGATGGGGCCGGTCGGCGGCGGGAAGTCGACGTTGGTAACGCTCCTGAAGCGCGGGCTTGAGGAGTACTCCAAAACGGAGCGCGGAGCCGTTTATGCGATTAAAGGGTGCCCGATGCATGAAGACCCGCTTCACCTCATTCCTCACCATTTGCGCGACGATTTTTACCGTGAGTACGGCATTCGCATTGAAGGTGAGCTGTCGCCGCTCAATATGATGCGGCTTGAGAAAGAGTACGGCGGACGCATTGAAGACGTGCTGGTGGAGCGTATTTTCTTCTCGGAAAACCGCCGCGTCGGCATCGGGACGTTCAGTCCGTCTGACCCAAAATCGCAAGACATCGCCGATTTAACGGGAAGCATTGATTTTTCAACGATCGCGGAATACGGTTCCGAGTCTGACCCGCGCGCGTATCGGTTTGACGGCGAGCTGAACAAAGCCAACCGCGGGATTATGGAATTTCAAGAGATGTTAAAGTGCGATGAAAAATTTCTTTGGCATTTGCTGTCGCTGACGCAAGAAGGCAATTTCAAGGCTGGGCGGTTTGCTTTAATCAGCGCCGATGAATTGATCATCGCGCATACGAACGAAACGGAATATCGGTCGTTCATTGCCAACAAAAAGAACGAGGCGCTCCATTCGCGTATCATCGTCATGCCGATTCCGTACAACTTGCGCGTCTCGGAAGAAGAGCGCATTTATGAAAAAATGATCCGCGAAAGCGACGTCGCCGACGTGCATATCGCCCCGCACACGCTGCGGATTGCGGCTATGTTTACGATTTTGACGCGGCTGAAAGAATCGAAGCGGCCGGATGTGGATTTATTGAAGAAAATGCGCTTGTATGATGGCGAAATGATTGAAGGATTCAGCGAGGTCGATGTGGAGGAGCTGAAAAAGGAGCATCCGGATGAGGGGATGAGCGGCATCGACCCACGCTATGTCATCAACCGTATTTCTGCCTGCATCATCCGCAAAGGAGTGCCGTCGATTAATGCGCTTGACGTGCTTCGTTCGTTGAAAGAAGGATTGGATCAGCATCCGTCGATCACGAAGGAAGACCGCGAGCGGTATTTGAATTTCATTTCGCTCGTGCGCAAGGAGTATGATGAAATCGCAAAACAAGAAGTGCAAAAGGCGTTCGTCTATTCGTATGAAGAGTCAGCGAAAACGTTGATGGATAACTATTTGGACAACGTCGAGGCGTACTGCAACAAGACGAAACTGCGCGATCCGCTTACGGGTGAGGAAATGAATCCGGATGAAAAGCTGATGCGCTCGATCGAGGAACAAATCGGCATTTCCGAAAATGCGAAAAAAGCGTTTCGCGAAGAAATTTTAATTCGCATTTCGGCATATGCACGAAAAGGACAGCGGTTTGATTATAATTCACATGAACGGTTGCGGGAAGCGATCCAGAAGAAATTGTTTGCGGATTTAAAGGACATTGTCAAAATTACAACGTCGACGAAAACACCGGATGAGCAGCAGTTGAAAAAAATTAACGAAGTCGTCGCCCGCCTCATTGATGAATACGGGTACAACTCCACGTCAGCCAATGAATTGCTCCGTTATGTCGGCAGCTTGTTGAACCGCTAGGCATGCCTCAAGCGCTGAGGCATGCTTTTTTTATCCTCCTCCCCTGTCTGACCGAGTTGCACAGGGAGGGTCGAGCGAAGACGACGCAGCGAGCTTCGCTAAAAGGAAGCGAACAAGAGGGCGCGAAGCTGATAATCGGGCTTGTCTACTTTTCTATTTTCCTCATTCATTGGTCAATTATTTTGAATTTTTGCATACGATAAAATAAACCAACTTGGCATCGTGATGGCCCGTTTTGATGACGCCAACATAAGTATATGCGGGAAAGCGAAAAGTGTGAAAATGATTTTTTCAAAGGAGGGGAAAACATGAAGGGGAATTTTGTTGTATCGAAAGAAGACTGGTCCCTCCACCGCAAAGGATATGATGATCAAAAGCGCCATCAAGAAAAAGTGAAGGAAGCGATCAAAAACAATTTGCCCGACTTAATTACGGAAGAAAGCATTATCATGTCCAACGGGCGCGATGTGATTAAAATTCCGATCCGCTCGCTCGATGAATACAAAATCCGCTACAATTATGAGAAAAACAAACACGTCGGCCAAGGAAACGGAGACAGCCAAGTCGGCGATGTCGTGGCCCGAGACGGAAGCGGGGAGGGGCAAGGGCCAGGAAAAGGCCAAGGGGCTGGCGATTTGCCGGGCCAAGATTATTACGAAGCTGAAGTGTCACTGATGGAGATTGAGGAAGCGTTCTTTAGCCAACTGGAGCTGCCCAACTTGCAACGAAAAGAGCTGGATCAAAATGTAACTCAACATATCGAATTTAATGACATCCGCCGCACCGGACTGATGGGGAACATCGATAAGAAGCGGACGATGCTCGCTGCCTTCAAGCGCAATGCCATGAATGGCAAACCAGGTTTTTATCCGATTTACCGCGAAGATTTGAAGTTTAAAACGTGGAACGAAGTCGTCAAGCCAGAATCGAAGGCGGTCGTCTTGGCGATGATGGACACAAGCGGATCGATGGGCATGTGGGAAAAATATATGGCACGCAGCTTTTTCTTCTGGATGACGCGCTTTTTGCGCACGAAATATGAAACCGTTGAGATCGCCTTTATCGCCCACCATACGGAAGCGAAAGTTGTCAGCGAGGACGAATTTTTCACGAAAGGGGAAAGCGGCGGGACGATTTGCTCATCCGCCTACCGCAAGGCGCTTGAACTGATCGAAACGAAGTATTCTCCGTCGCGCTACAACATTTATCCGTTCCACTTCTCCGACGGCGACAACTTGACATCGGACAATGCCCGTTGCGTGAAGCTTGTTCAAGAGCTGATGAAAGTGTCGAACATGTTTGGGTACGGGGAAGTCAACCAGTACAACCGCCATTCCACGCTCATGTCGGCGTATCGCAATATTAAAGACGAAAAATTCCGCTATTATATTTTGAAGCAAAAATCGGATGTGTTCCATGCGATGAGAACATTTTTCCGCAAAGAAGAAAGCAAGCAGCTCGTTTGACCCTCTTCATATGGCGAAAAGAGGGTTTTTCTTTTTGGAAAGGCGGGAGGGCGAGGCCCTCCCTAAAATAAGTTATTGCTTTTGCAGCGTCGCCGCCATGGCGAGTACGGCGCCAAGCACGTCTTCGTTGCTTGGAGCGTGCACGGTCAATAGCATCGGCGTTGGTTGGGCGCTGGCGATGACATGAACGGTGACACCGTCCGCTTGGGCAGTGTACCAAACGGCATCAGCGAACGGCTTAGGCAATCCGTTCGTTTGTTGGCGGGCGGCGTTGGCGTCAACCGCTTGGGCATGTTCTTGCGCTAGTTGCTCGTAGTTTGTTTCCCCCTCCGAAAGCAAGCGGATGCGGGCGAATGCGTCGCCATGAAGCAAGACATCGGCGCCCGGTTCTTCGGCGTCAAGGGTCCATCCTTCCAAAACATAGAGGGAAAAATGTTGATTGTCGCTCGTTTGCAGCGTTGCCGTTTTCGTGATGGTTTGTTTCCCTTCTTGATAGGACAAGGAAACGGTCGGTTGTGAAGCAGCAGATTGCTCTTCTTTTGTCGTTGATTGCTCTTCCTCTTTCCCGGTTGGTGATGTTTGCTCTTTTGCTTCTTTCGAGGAAGAATGTTCTGTGGATGACGGCGCATCAGACGATGGTTTTGGATCGTCGGCTGTCTGCTCTTCCTTTGCCGCCTGTGTCGTCTCGTGCTCTTTCGTTCCACAGCCAACCAGCAAGACGGAGGCGACAGCGAGAGAGAACAACAGTTTCCAGTATCGAATCATGTTCATTCCTCCCTACGTTCCATATACCCCCCATTATACCAATTGAAACGGTGGAAACAAACAGACTCGTTTCCCTATTTTTTTGTTTGTTTCGCGTGCAAGGCGATATGCGCCCCGCCCCAAACAGCGGCGACGAGCAGAATGAGTGAAGCCAATCCGCAAAGCATGCGGTCACCTCCTCGTGTATACTAGAACTAGATGGCAGGATGAATGTAATGTATGAAACGCGTTTCAAGTCAAGAGCTTTTATGGAGGGAAGTGGGAACGTGGCGAACATCCGTGATTTGGCGAAAGAAGCGGGTGTGTCGGTGGCCACTGTATCGAGGGTATTGAACGGATATCCGTATGTGAGCGAGGAAAAGCGGAAGGCAGTTTGGGAAGCAGCCCAGAAGCTTCAATATGTGAAAAATATTCAAGCCGTTCACTTGGCGAAGGGAAGAACAGCGATTGTCGGGGTCATGCTTCCGTACATTCACCATCCTTATTTTTCCGCTGTAATCGAAGGGATTTCCAAAGAGGCGCTTCGTTATGGTTACCAGTTGCTTTTGTTTCAGACAAACTATGAGGTGGAAAGGGAGCTTGAGGCGTTGGAACGGCTGCGGATGAAGCAAATGGATGGGTTGATCGTATGTTCCCATGAAGTGGACTGGGAAGCGTTTGCGGCTTATCAGGAAGACGGTCCCATTGTTTTATGTGAGCAGGTGGAAAGGTATGATTTTTTCACTGTCTATATCGATCACTACCAAGCGTTTGTCCAAGCGCTTCGCTACTTGATCAAAAAGGGGCACCGGCGCATCGGTTATTGCATCGGAAGAATGACCGGGCCGAACAGCCAAGCGAGGGCAGGGGCGTACCAGGATGTGTTGCGTGAAGTCGGCGTCCTTCCTCGTCGGCAGTGGGTTTTCGATGGTTGTCTATTTCTTGAAGATGGAAAGCGGGTTATGGAGCAATGGATCGCGATGGAGGAGAGGCCGAGCGCGTTGCTTGTGACGAGTGACCAAGTGGCGGCCGGAATCGTGCTCCATGCGCGCCGAATCGGGGTGCGCATTCCAGATGAGCTTGCCGTTATTGGTTTTGATAATGATCCATTGGCCGAAATGCTGGGCATTACAACCGTGGCACTCCCCCATTTTACGCTCGGGGAAAGAGCGTTCCGCCTTCTTCACCATTGGCTGGAGACAGGCCGTGTGGCGCGAAAACAGGAAGAGCTGCCTGCCCGGTTGCTGGTGCGGGATACGGCATAATAAGGCCTGGCTTTCCGTCTCTGACAACCAGCTTAAAGCCAAGTGAAACGGCGCCGTGTTATGTTGCTTTCAGATGGTACCGATTCACTGGTCGTCCGACGCCGCCGTATTGAACATCGAGCACGACTTTTCCTGTTTTCTCAAGGTACTCCAAATAGCGGCGGGCGGTGACGCGGGCGATGCCGACTCCTTCGGCCACTTCCTCGGCGGAAACAGGGAAGCGGTGCCCGCGCAAATAGGCGATCACTTTTTCCAATGTGACCTCATTCAGTCCTTTCGGAAGCTCGGAGGACGGTCCGGCCGGTTGTTCAGCCGCCCGCCTTAGGGCATCGAGTTCCACCTGGGTGAGCGATTCCTTTTCCGCAAGCGACCGGCGGAACGTCCGATAATTTTCCAACGCCTGTTTGAGCCGTTCAAATTTGAACGGTTTCACAATGTAATCGAAGGCGCCGTTTTGCAGGACGCGGCGCACCGTTTCAATGTCGCTCGCCGCGGTAATGGCGATGATATCGACTTCATGGCCGCGGGCGCGGATTTGTTTTAATGTTTCAAGGCCGTCCAGCTGCGGCATGTAAATATCGATCATTGCTAAATCCGGGTGCAGCTCGTCGATGAGGCGGAGTCCTTCTTCACCGTTTCCAGCGAGGCCGATGACGGTGAAGCCGTCGACTTGTTCAATCATTTGCCGATTCACTTCTTGCACCATCGGGTCATCCTCGATCAACAACACGCGATACATAGCCTTTTCCTCCTTCGTCTCGACGGGGGTGTCTTTCGCGGCCGCCGTTGCCTAAATGGACCTCACATGTCAAAGATCACCGTAAACACCGTTCCTTTCCCCTTTTCCGACTGCACATCGATGCGCCCGTTTCCCTTTTCCACAATTTGCTTCACCAAATACAAGCCGATGCCTCGACCGCTCTCCCCTTTGGTTGAAAAGCCTTCATCAAAAATGCGGTTGATATGCTCACGGGCAATGCCTTGGCCGTTGTCTTCGACCGAGAGGGAACAAATGTCTTCATTTTGTTCGATGCTGATGTAAATTTCTTTTTCCCGGTCGGTTACATCACGGAACGCGTCGAAGGCGTTTTCAATTAAATTGCCAAGGAGAACAACAAAATCATGGTGATCGAGATGCGGCGGAAAGCGGTGCAGCCGGCTGTGCCGATCGATGGTCACGCGGATGCCGAGCTCCTTGCCGCGGCGGATTTTGCTTAAGAGCAATCCAGAAATGCTTTCGTCCTTAATGTTGCGGCTTAAAAACTGTGTCAGTTCTGCTTGTTCCTCCGTGACTTGGAAGACGTACTCGAGCGCCTTTTCGATATGGCCGAGCTGGATGAGGCCGGCGATCGTATGAAGCTTATTCATGTATTCATGATTTTGCACGCGCAAGGCGTGGACAAACGCTTTGACGCCCGTCAGTTCTTCGGCGAGTCTCTTCACTTCCGTCCGGTCTTGGAAAATGGCGATGGCGCCGACCGTTTTCCCGTTGACTTTGATCGGGATGCGGTTGCTCCAAATCGTTAAATTGCCGATCTGCAACTCCTTATTGTAAATCGGCTTGTTTACTTCCAAGATTTCCGGAAGGTGTGTGTCTGGAATGACGGAACGGATCGACCGGCCGATGACATCCCCTTTGACGCCGAGCATTTGTTTTGCCCGGTCGTTGAAGATGGTAATGTTTTCATCGCTGTCAATGGCGATGACGCCTTCGTGCATGGCGTTAAACGCTTCCGTCCGTTCGATCAGCAGCTTGGCGATCTCATGCGGTTCCAGCTCAAACATTTGCCGCTTGATATGGGAGGCGAGCAGCCATGCACCAATTCCACCGACAACGAGCGACAAAACGACCGCTACGGCAGCTTCTTCTTTCAAAGAATCAATGGCTTCAAAAAACGTCGGCAACCGGTAGGCGGCGATGACGACGCCAATTTGTTCGTGATCGCTGTTCATAATGGGAACGAAGGCGCGAACCACTGTCCCGATTTCCCCGCGGGCTTTGGAAGTGTACGTATGTTCGGCAAATGCCGGCCCCTCATCAGCACCGCGGGAGATCGTGCCGATCATTGCCGGAAGCGGATGGGAGAGGCGCACTTTGTTCATATCGAGAACGACGATATAGTCGGCGCTGTGAATGACGCGCACCCGCTCGACGACCGGATTGATCAGCGCCCGGCTTTGTTTGTTTCCGACAATATGGCGCCTGACTTCGGGCAGCTCGGAGACGGTGCGCGCGGTCAATAAGGCGCGCTGGCTGAGTTCCTCCTCCTTTGTATGGAAAAAGTCGCTGATGATGAATGCACCGCTCAGCAACATGGAAAAGCTGACGATGGCGAAAATCAACATCGTAATTTTCCAGCGAATCGGCAGCCGGTTCATGGCGGAACTCCTTTTTGGCAGTCGTGATGGCTGTTGGACATGCCATATGAATCGGGAAAGGAATAAATCAACGTTTTTTTCATTATACCAAATCTTCTTGAATGGAAAGAAACGAAAGGTGTAAAATGGCGGTGGGGAACAAATATTCTGCCCGCCAGCATAGAGGATGGTGCATACGTAAGGCGTGGCGATTGCTGCTTTCAAACCGAATCGGTGGGCTCCAGCCGCTTTTTTGCTTCAATGATTCGAGTCGGCGGGGAGCATTCCGTTGGAGTGCCATTTTAGCAATAGGATGGAAGAATGGTGTGAACAATGGGGAAAAAGTGGAGAGCATGGACAATCCTTTTGTTTGTCGGCCTCGGTCTAGTCGGCTGGGCAGCTAGCCGTCAACTGGGACGTGAACCACTTGTTTATGACGACGAGCAAAAAGGATTGGAAAAGCAAATCATTATTTATTTCAGCCATGTCGTAGCAGAGAATACGCCAAAAGGGCTGGCGGCGCAAAAGTTTGCCGAGCTTGTCGAGCAAAAAACAAACGGCCGCGTCAAAGTCGAAGTGTTCCCGAACGGCTCGCTTTATTCGGATGGGGAAGAGCTTGATGCGCTGTTGCGCGGCGACGTGCAAATGATCGCGCCATCATTTTCAAAGGTGACAGAGCTTGTCCCCGAATGGCAAGTGCTCGATTTGCCGTTTTTGTTCCGCGATGAGGACGACGTGCGCCGCGTGTTTACTGGAAAAGTGGGCGCCGAGCTGCTTCGGATGCTGGAGGCAAAAGGAATGAAAGGACTGGCGTTTTGGAGCAATGGATTTAAGCAAATGATGAGCACAACCCGTCCGCTCATCGCCCCTGACGATTTTCGCGGCTTGCGTTTTCGCATTATGCCGAGCGAAGTGATTGAAAAGCAGTTTCGCTTGCTTGGCGGTGAACCGATTGCCGTTTCATTTGACCGCGTTTATCAGGAGCTTGAACAGCATAAGTTTGATGGGCAGGAAAATACGATTTCCAATATTTATTCGAAAGGGTTTTACAAATTTCAACCGTATATTACGATCAGCAATCACGGATATCTCGGGTACGCCGTCATGATGAATCAGTCATTTTGGGACCATTTGCCGAAAGACATCCAGCAAAAAATAACCGAAGCGATGGCTGAAGCAACACAATGGAATTTGCAGGAGTCAAAGGCGCAAAACGAACGGGAATTGAACGAATTGCGCCAGCGCGAGGACGTCCATCTCTATGAATTATCCGAGAGGGAGAAGTGGGAATGGGAGCGAAAGTTCGCCCCGCTGTATGAGGAGTTTGCCAAACGGTTTGGGGCGAGATTATTGGAGGAAATTCGGGAATCCGAGAAGTAGGGGAGCTGTCCCAAAAGAGCGGTAATGCTTCTGCCGGGGCAACATGGAAAAATAGACCACCGCGAAAAACCTGGTAAAACCAATGGTTTCAGAGGTGGTCTCTTTCCCGTGCTTCGGTTGCATTTCATCAAAAAGGGGCTTTTGAGCCAGCCCCTTTTTTTGTTGGTCCTTGCCGAAATAGGCCATGACCAAAAAGACCAAAACGACCATTATCACCATAATATTTTGATTTTATGCTTTTTCCTTTATGATGATGTTGAAAGCGTTGTCAAGACAAAGAAAGGAGTGGGAGAAATGCGGAGCAAATTTAAAAATTTAACTGTGCAAGTCATTATCGGTATTATTTTAGGGATTATCGTCGGATTTTTATTCCCGGAATTCGGCACGAAGCTGAAAGTATTGGCCGATGGG
Source organism: Geobacillus sp. WSUCF1 (assembly GCF_000422025.1). Taxonomy (NCBI): domain Bacteria; kingdom Bacillati; phylum Bacillota; class Bacilli; order Caryophanales; family Anoxybacillaceae; genus Geobacillus; species Geobacillus sp. WSUCF1. The sequence continues at coordinate 14,031 of NZ_ATCO01000096.1, forward strand.
TTTATTAAGCTGATTAAAATGGTGATTGCGCCGATCATTTTCTTCACCGTCGTCATCGGGATCGGCAATATGGGCGACTTGAAAAAGGTCGGCCGCATCGGCGGCAAGGCGCTCATTTATTTTGAAATTGTCACGACGTTTGCGTTGGCGATCGGGATTGTCGTCGTCAACCTTGTCAAACCAGGGGTTGGGTTTCATACCGATGCAGTAAAAGGCGGCGACATTTCACAATACACGAAACAAGCGGAAGAAACAAGCCACGGTTTTGTTGATTTCATTTTAAGCATCATTCCCGACAACGTCGTTGCCGCGATGGCGAGCGGCCAACTGCTTCCGGTGCTCTTCTTCGCCGTGTTGTTCGGTTTAGCGGCTGCCGCGCTTGGGGAAAAAGCAAAACCAGTGATTTCCTTGTTTGAACGGCTGGCGGAAATTTTCTTCGGCGTCGTCAACGTGGTAATGAAGGTGTCGCCGATCGCCGCGTTCGGCGCGATGGCGTACACGATCGGCACGTTCGGCCTCGGATCGCTCGTGTCGCTCGGTAAATTGATGGGTTCTGTTTACATTACGATGGCGCTCTTCATTTTCGTCGTGCTTGGCGGGATTGCCAAGTTTTATGGGTTTAACATCTTTCAGTTTCTCGCTTATATCAAAGAGGAACTGTTGCTTGTTTTGGGCACGTCTTCGTCTGAATCAGCGCTGCCGCGGCTGATGGAACGTTTGGAAAAATACGGGTGCTCGAAATCGGTTGTTGGTCTTGTCGTTCCGACAGGGTATTCGTTTAACCTAGACGGCACATCGATTTACTTGTCGATGGCAGCTATTTTCATCGCCCAAGCGTACGGCATTGATTTAACCATTTGGCAAGAGCTGACGTTGCTTGGCGTCTTAATGCTCACCTCGAAAGGGGCAGCAGGGGTTACCGGTTCCGGCTTTATTACGCTGGCTGCAACGTTGGCAGCATTTCCGATGATTCCGGTCGAAGGCATCGCCTTGTTGCTTGGGGTTGACCGCTTCATGTCGGAAGCGCGGGCGATTACGAATATTATCGGCAATGCTGTAGCGACAGTGGTTGTTTCGAAAATGGAAAACGAGTTTCATCCGAACGAAGCTGAAGTGGAGCGCGCCTCGATGAGCGTGGCCAAATAAGAGTCAGGAGCGCTCTGCAAGTCCCATTGACAGCTTTTCCGTTCGCATGTTTCTGACTGCGTCGGGAAAGGCGCCGCACGCTGCAAATCGCCGAATGGATGAAAAAAGGAATGCAATGACAGCGCGAGGGGAACGTTTCCCCTCGTTTTTGCGTTGATTTTCCCCTAAAGAAAGAACAAGAGGGACGCGGGGAAGCGAGAAAGGAGAGCAAGCATATATTTTGATTTTCTTTCCCTCTTTTCCCATAATGAAACTATAATGACGCTCGAGGAGGAGAGGATATGAACGGTCTGCAAGATTGCGCACTTTGCATAACGGGGTGAAAATGCCTTGGGTCGGCCTTGGCGTTTATAAAGTCAAAGAAGGGAAGGAAGTAAGAAGCGCGGTGCGCACCGCGCTCGAGATCGGCTACCGCCACGTCGATACAGCCGCTTTTTATGAAAACGAAGAAGGTGTCGGTCAAGCGATCCGCGAATCCGGCATTCCTCGCGAACAAGTGTTTGTGACGACGAAAGTGTGGAACACCGACCAAGGGTATGAGACAACGCTGAAGGCGTTTGACAAAAGTTTGAAAAAACTCGGGTTCGATTATGTCGACTTGTATTTGGTCCACTGGCCGGTGAAAGGGAAGTATAAAGAGACGTACAAGGCGCTGGAAAAGTTGTATAAAGACGGTTATGTGCGCGCGATTGGAGTGAGCAACTTCCAAATTCACCATTTGCAAGATGTGATGGCTGACTGCGAAATTAAGCCGATGGTCAACCAAGTCGAGTATCACCCGCGCCTGACGCAAAAAGAGCTGCTTACGTTTTGCCGGGAAAACGGCATCCAGCTTGAAGCATGGTCGCCGCTCATGCGCGGGGAAATTTTAAGCGAACCGACGATCGTTGACATTGGGCGCAAGTACGGGAAAACGCCGGCGCAGGTGGTGTTGCGCTGGGATTTGCAACACGGCGTTGTGACGATCCCGAAGTCGGTGACGCCGGCGCGGATCAAGGAAAACGCTGATATTTTTGATTTCTCGCTGACCGACGAAGAAATGAAACAGATCGACGCGTTGAACTTGAACAAACGGGTCGGTCCTGACCCAGACAATTTCAATTTTTGATGTTCCCATGAGCCAAATAGCGCCTCGATGCAGGCGCTGTTTTTTTTTTGAAACCGGAGCGGGCCGTTTGACGTATGAAAAGGTGAGCAAGTACAATAAATAATAGTATACACATTTGATGAACATTGAAAAAACGGAGGGTGCTGTGATGCTATTCCATCCGATGGATATTTTCATTTTTATCGCCTTCCTGATATCGCTTTGGGCGCAATGGAAGGTATCAAGCAATTTCAATGCCTGGTCTGAAGTTCCAGCCTCATCGGGGTTGACGGGGGCGGAAGTGGCGCGCATGATTTTAGACCGCCACGGGCTGCACCATGTGCCGGTGGAGGTCGTGCCAGGGAGATTGTCCGACCATTATGATCCGATTTCCCGCACGGTCCGTTTGTCGGAGCCGGTCTTTTATGGGCGTTCAATCGCTTCCATTTCCGT
>NZ_ATCO01000097.1:0-221 GCF_000422025.1 Geobacillus sp. WSUCF1
GGCGCTGGAGCTAGACATCAGTCGTTATTCAAAGCAAAACGCGCTTCTGTTTCGTTCAGTTTTGAAGGAATGAGAAATTCCTTCAGTTGCTTTGCGTCTGCGTCTACAAGTGAATTCAGAGAAGCTGGATTCCTCGGCGCAAAGCTGCAAAGAAGCAGACTCAAGGCAGCAGCTTCGTTCCTTGAAAACTAGATAACCGATAAAGCAAAGGAAGAAGCCGA
>NZ_ATCO01000098.1:0-36160 GCF_000422025.1 Geobacillus sp. WSUCF1
CCCCCACTTCAAGCGTTCGCGAAGTGGGGGTAGTTGACTGGGTTGACTCCTTTCTGGCAAAGTGGGCGTCTTTTTCTAGTGTACAGGAAAACATGCCGATTTTCTATCGGTTGTGATATAATAGACAAGCAGTTTGCCGAACAGGAGTGACCGACATTGACGAACAAACGAATCGATCTCCGCAATATCGCGATCATCGCTCACGTCGACCATGGGAAAACGACGCTCGTTGATCAGCTGCTTCGGCAGTCAGGGACGTTCCGCGAAAACGAACAAGTCGCGGAGCGGGCGCTTGACCGCAACGATCTGGAGCGGGAGCGCGGCATTACGATTTTGGCCAAAAACACGGCTGTCTTGTATAAAGGAACGCGCATCAACATTTTGGATACGCCGGGACACGCTGATTTCGGGGGGGAAGTGGAGCGGATCATGCGCCTTGTCGACGGCGTCTTGCTTGTCGTCGATGCGTATGAAGGCTGCATGCCGCAGACGCGGTTTGTGCTGAAAAAGGCGCTTGAGCAGCAGCTTGTGCCGATCGTCGTCGTCAACAAAATCGACCGCGAATTTGCTCGGCCGGCGGAAGTCGTTGATGAGGTGCTCGACCTGTTTATCGAACTTGGTGCTTCTGAGGAGCAGCTCGAGTTTCCAGTCGTGTACACATCGGCGCTGCGCGGGACGGCAAGCCTCGATCCGGATCGCCAGGACGGTGACATGACCGCCTTGTTTGAGACGATCATCGAGCATATTCCGGCGCCGGCGGACAACCGCAACGAACCGTTGCAGTTTCAAGTGGCGTTGCTCGACTATAATGAATATGTCGGACGCATCGGCATCGGCCGCATTTTCCGCGGCACGATGAAAACAGGCCAGCAAGTCGCTCTTTTAAAGCGCGACGGTGCCGTCAAGATGTTTCGTGTCACGAAGCTGTTTGGTTTTATTGGGTTGAAGCGGATTGAGATTGAAGAAGCGCACGCTGGCGACATCGTCGCGGTCGCCGGGATGGAGGACATCAATGTCGGTGAAACGGTTTGCCCGCCCGATCATCAAGAGCCGCTGCCGCCGCTTCGCATCGATGAGCCGACGCTCAAAATGACGTTTCTCGTCAACAACAGCCCGTTTGCGGGGCGCGAAGGCAAATACGTGACGGCGAGAAAGCTGGAGGAGCGGCTTCGCACCCAGCTGGAGACGGATGTCAGTCTGCGCGTTGAGCCGACCGAGTCGCCGGATGCGTGGATTGTCTCCGGCCGCGGGGAGCTTCATTTGGCGATTTTGATTGAAAGCATGCGCCGCGAAGGATACGAACTGCAAGTATCGAAGCCGGAAGTCATTCTAAAAGAGATTGACGGTGTCACGTGCGAGCCGATCGAGCGGGTCGTCATGGACATCCCGGAGGAATATACGGGAGCGATCATGGAGTCGCTCGGCAGCCGCAAGGGCGAGCTCGTCGATATGGTGCACGGCGACAACGGGCAAGTGCGTCTCGTCTTCCTTGTGCCGTCGCGTGGCTTGATCGGCTATCGGAGTGAATTTATGTCGTTGACGCGCGGATATGGAATTTTAAACCATTCGTTTGACCATTATGCCCCCGTGCAGCCTGGCGCAATCGGCGGCCGCCGCCAAGGGGTGCTCGTCTCGATGGAAACCGGAAAGGCGACGGCTTACAGCATTATGCAACTTGAGGATCGCGGCACCATTTTTGTTGAGCCGGGCACTGAGGTGTACGAAGGGATGATCGTCGGCGAGCATAACCGCGAAAACGACCTGGTCGTCAACATTTGCCGCGAAAAACATGTCACCAACATGCGTTCATCGACGAAAGAACAGACGGTGACGATGAAAAAGCCGCGTCTGTTGACGCTTGAAGAAGCGCTCGAGTATTTGAATGATGATGAATATTGTGAAGTGACGCCAGCCTCGATCCGGTTGCGCAAAAAAATCTTGAATAAAAGCGAGCGTGAAAAGGCGGAGAAGAAAAAGAAAGCGGTTGAGCAGGCGAAATAGCCGGAAGCGCCATGCGCGCGTCTTTGGTTTGCGAACAATCGAAAACGCCTTGGAGAAGGGCGCTATTAGGATGAACGGGAGGGGAATGGTGTGAATGTGCTCGAACGGCTCACGTTTTTCGCCTCGCTTTATAAGGTGCACGATCATCCCGAGCGCGGTATGTGGCTATTGTATGTGACAGTGTTGCTGCTTGCTGCGCTTGTGTATCGACTCGGTTTTGCCCGCCGCCTGCCGCTGTTGAAAAACGTCATCATTTACGTTTTGCTGGCGCTTGGCTGCACGGTTTTGACCTTTTTTGCTGTCTTTTTGCCGGTGGCAGAAGGATTGGCCGTCGCCGCCCTCGTATTAATCATTTATAAAGTGCGCCTGAAGCAGGCGAAAGAGGGAGAAAAGTCATGAAATCCGTGCAGGATGCCCTTTATAACTGGCTGACGATCCACATCGTCGCCAAAGCCCGTCCGCACGATGCGGCGGCGCGCGATACGGCCTCGTTTTTCCGCGCCATCTTGGAAAACGACTTTGGTGTGACGGCCGTAGACGCCGTCAAAGATGAAACGAATGGGCAATACATCGTCGAATATGTGCGCGGCGGGGAAACAAGGGCGGCGTGTTTCCCGCTTGAGCTGGCTGAGGCGATGTGGCGGCAGATCGAAGCCGAACCGGAAAAGTATGGATGATGACAACCAAAAAGGCGCGGAAAAGCGATCGCTCTTCCGCACCGTTTTTTTTTGTGGGATCACCAATCATCGTCTGCGCGGCGGCCGCGATAGAAGCGGAACTTTCCTGTTGCCAGCCGCTGTTTCGTTTTTTCGGTGATGCGGTCGTGGCATTCGCGGCACATGTACGTGTGGATCGGGCGGTTGCGCAGCCGCTTGGCGAGCGGCGATTCATCGTCGATCGTATCGATTTGGTCGCAAAGCACGCATTTGACTCTCATTGTTCACCTCAATACATCCAAACGCGAAATGGTAGAGTGTTCTTTCGTTCCCATTATACCACATTTCCCGCCATCGTTTGTTGATTCAAATGCATTTCACTCCCGCTTTCCTCGGAAATGAGCCGCGCTTTCTGTTCCATTATAACCCACACAGAAACCGTTTATCGATTTAAATGTTCATTCGATTGCTTGTTTTGCTGTTCGTTCAGTTGCCGCTCCTCCCGTTCGTTCAGCTGTCCGTCATTTTCTTCGGTCGGCTTCGGCGTCGTTTCAAATAGGTCGCTTGGCACTTCCGGCATCACTCGTCCGACGATGTCGGCGATTTCGTTCATGAACGCTTGCACCGGCCTCCCCTCATCGATTTGCCGGCCGATGTTGCGCACGCGGGTGTAAAGATCTGGGTCAGCGACAATAATAGCGTTCGCACCGTACGGATCTTTTTGCAATGCTTCGGCGACGGAATATTTGATGGTGCCGACGCGTGAGGCATCCATATTGGCGCCGACGTCAATGCCGACGATGGCATATTTGCCGACGACGATCGCGGCGGCATTGTGAACGTTTGGAACACGGTCGGCGATTTCTGCAAGCCGGCGGGCGATCTCTTGCCCGGATTTGTTCTCGACGCGTTCATCGACCGTATTTTTGACGCGCACGAGTGAACGATTGGGCTCGTTCGCTTCATGATCGTTTCCAAACGTGCAGCCGCTGAAAATCAAAAGGGGAAGGAAGAAAACGGCGAGCCAGCAGTTTCTCTTCATAATGGGCCACCTCGACTTTTTTTCTTTAGTTTGCAAATGTCCTTCTATCTTTATACATGTTTTCATATGTTGTATTACAGCCATTCCCATCCAACGGAAAAACGTGAAAAACTCACATGGGGGGAAGCGGAATTTGGGAAAAAAAAATTTACGTGCTCGATACGAACGTGCTGTTGCAAGATCCGTATTCGATTTTCGCGTTTGAGGATAATGAGGTCGTCATTCCAGCGGTCGTGCTTGAGGAAGTGGATTCGAAAAAGCGGTATATGGATGAAATTGGTAGAAATGCCCGCCAAGTGTCAAAGCTCATCGACCGTCTGCGCGAAAACGGCAAGCTGCATGAAAAAATTCCGCTTGAAAACGGAGGGGCGCTGCGCATTGAGTTGAACCCATCGTTCGTTTCATCAACTGCAAGAAATTTTTGTCGAAAAAACAAATGACAACCGCATTCTGGCGGTGGCGAAAAATTTATCGCTTGAAGAGCAGGCGAAGGAAGATGGACGCTCCGTCATTTTGGTGAGCAAAGATGCGCTCGTGCGCGTCAAAGCGGATGCCATCGGGCTGCAGGCAGAAGACTTTTTAAGCGACCGCGTCGTTGATGTCGACCATATTTACAGCGGATTTTTGGAGCTGTACATAGGAAAGGACCACCTGCAGCGGTTTTACGACAAAGGGGAGCTCGTGCTCGCTGATATCGCCGACCACCCGTTTTATCCGAACCAGTTCATCATTATGAAAGACGCGTTTGGCAGCTCGGCGTCAGCGATTGGCATTGTCGACCAAAACGGCAAAAAAGTGAAAAAGCTCATCTTCCATCACGAACATATATGGGGCATTCGCCCGCGCAACGTGCAGCAGACGATGGCGTTTGAGCTTCTCATGCGCGACGACATTCCGCTTGTGACGCTAATCGGCAAAGCCGGAACGGGCAAGACGTTGCTTGCCCTTGCCGCGGGGTTGATGCAAACGGAAGATTTGCGCACATACAAAAAATTGCTCGTCGCTCGGCCGATTGTGCCGATGGGGAAAGATCTCGGCTTTCTGCCGGGGGAAAAGGAAGAAAAGCTGCGCCCGTGGATGCAGCCGATTTTTGACAACTTGGAATACTTGTTCAACACGAAAAAACCGGGGGAGCTCGATGCGATTTTAGCCGGCATGAGCTCGATTGAAGTGGAGGCGCTCACGTACATCCGCGGCCGGAGCCTGCCGGAGCAGTTTATCATCATTGATGAGGCGCAAAATTTAACGAAGCATGAAGTGAAGACGATTTTGACGCGCGTCGGGGAGAAAAGCAAAATTATTTTAATGGGCGATCCGGAACAGATCGACCATCCGTATTTGGATGAATATAACAACGGGTTGACGTACGTCGTCGAAAAGTTTAAAGACCAAAAAATCGCCGGCCATATCCGGCTCGTCAAAGGGGAGCGTTCGGCGCTCGCCCAGCTTGCCGCTGATTTGCTGTAGCTAGGCGTTCCTCAGAGCATCCGCCGTTAAAGAACGGGTGCCAGGCGCGCGGCCCGCCGCCACGAACGTTTCGAAAGGCGCCCGCCGCCTGGGGCGCTGCGGAAAACATCTAGGTTCCAAGCGCTTGAGGCGGTTGAAGGCGTCAAAACCTCAAACACCGGGCCGCCCCTTCATGGGGCGGCCGGTCATCGGACGACGAGCCGACGCACATGAGTAATCGGCGCCTCACGGTTGGAGCCGTCGCCAAAATAAATGTGCACCGGACCGTCGTCGCGCAACGGTTTTCCGTTTTGGGAAAAAGCGAAAATCAGGTCGTACGCCTTTTCCAGAGGGATCACGGTTTCTCCATGTTCCGTCTCAATGACAAGTTCAGACGCGTCTTCATGCGGCTCAGCGTTTCGCAAAAATGGGGCGAACGGCATGCCGAACGAGCCGGTGATGATTTTCTCCTTCAAAAAGCGCCGCTCCGTTTTCAACGTCGGCGGAAAAACCGCGCCCTCTTGAATTTCCCGGTCCCAAAATGCCGACAGCTTTTTGATTTCCTCGTCCTCTTGCTCCGCTTCCGTCGGCTGTGGAGCCGGCTCCGAAAAATACGCATCCATGTCCACTTTCCGGTCGTCGAAAATCCAGACGCCGGGGTCAAGCGTGATCGTAAACTTCACCTTTCCTGTCAGCACAATAATATCGTTCATGAAACACCTCTCCTCTGCATGTTCCCACCGTTTTTAGTATAATAATAATGAAAGAGCTTGTCATGTTCTAGGCCCGGTTGCTGTCAACGGTTTCAACTTGCAAAATGGCTTGTTTCACGTTAAGATGTAAAGAAGGATAGGGGAGAGAACGGAGGGATCGATGTGACGGACGAATCGATGAGCTATCGGGAGAAGGCGTACGCGCTTTTACAAGCGGATGCAGAGAAAATCATCCAACTCATCCGCGTGCAAATGGACCATTTGACGATGCCGCAATGTCCGGTGTATGAAGAAGTGCTTGACACGCAAATGTTCGGTTTGTCACGGGAAATTGATTTTGCAGTGCGCCTCGGGCTTGTGGAAGCGAAAGACGGAAAAGCGCTCCTTGACCGGCTTGAGCGCGAACTTTCCGCGTTGCACGAGGCCGTGGCCAAAAAGCGCGTGCGATAAGAATATAAGGCAACTCAAACGATTGGCGCGCCATCGTTTGAGTTTTTCTGTTTTTCGGCAGGAAAACAGCGCGCCGCTGCGAATGATTTTAAGTACATACATGTTCACAGGGAAGAGGAACGATGGAACGACAATTATGGAAAAAAGTATTGAAGTGCTATGATTATCCGCTGATCGCCGTGGTCATCATGCTGTCGTTGTTCGGATTGATTATGGTGTACAGCTCGAGCATGGTCACCGCTGTCATCCGCTTTGAAGTGCCAAGCGACTATTTTTACGAGCGGCAAAAACTGTGGCTGATTGCCGGATTCATCGCGTTCGCCATTATGATGGCGATTCCGTATAAAGTGTGGCGGGCGGAGCGATGGGTGAAACTCGTCTTTTTTGCTTCTCCATTGATGCTGATCGCCGTCGCTTTTCTCGGCCATACGGCCAACAACGCAACAAGCTGGTTTCGCGTCGGGGCGCTTTCGATCCAACCGGCGGAGCTCGCGAAGCTCGGTCTGATTTTATACTTGGCCGCAGCGTTCGCCAACAAGCGGAAGCGGCTGGCCGAGCCGGCGAAAAGCAATTTGTTCCCCATTTATTATACATTGGTGATTTGTTTCCTGATTGCCATACAGCCTGACTTCGGAACGGCGGCGATCGTGTTTGCCATCGCGATGTGCATCATTGTTTCGTCCGGTTTGCGCCTCGTGTTGCTTCTAAAGCAGCTGCTTTTTTTTACATTGATCGGGACGGTGCTGTCACCGTTTTGGCTCCCGGTTGCGGGCAAAAAATTTTTTCTCCTGAACGGGTATCGCGTCTTTACAGCTTTTTGGATCCCTTTCAATACGCAAACGGCGATGGCTACCAGCTCGTGAATTCGTATTTGGCGATCGGGCTTGGCGGGCTGAAAGGAGTGGGGCTTGGCAAAGGCATTCAAAAATACGGCTACCTGCCAGAGTCGCACACCGATTTTATTATGGCGGTCATCGCCGAAGAGCTCGGATTATTCGGTGTAGCGTTCACGCTTGGGTTATTGGCGTTTATCGTGCTGCGCGGGCTTTGGATTGCCCGCCGCTCCCACGATGCGTTTGGGAGCCTGCTTGCGATCGGCATCTCCGTCATGATCGGCTTTCAAACGTTCATTAACGTTGGTGGGGTCGTTGGCCTTATTCCGATTACAGGGGTGCCGCTGCCGCTCGTCAGCTATGGGGGAACGTCGCTTGTCCTGACCATGGCTTCGCTCGGTCTTTTGGTGAACATTTCGATGTTTGCAAAGTACGAACAACGGTATAAAAAAGCGGAAAAAACGATGGTCAGCAAACAGAAAAGAGGTCTGACTTTTTAGAAAGTGTATTTACAAATCGGCAAAACTTTTATACTTTTATTAAATAAAGGAGGAGGGACAGAATGAGGACAAGACGAATTCGCAAAGTGCTGGCAGCCAACCGGGGAGAGATCGCCATTCGCGTTTTCCGCGCCTGCACGGAGCTTGATATCCGCACCGTGGCGATTTATTCGAAGGAAGACGCCGGATCGTACCACCGCTACAAAGCGGATGAGGCGTATTTAGTCGGGGAAGGGAAAAAGCCGATCGAAGCCTACTTGGACATCGAAGGCATCATTGAGATCGCCAAAGCCCACGATGTCGATGCCATCCACCCGGGTTATGGGTTTTTGTCGGAAAACATTCAATTTGCCAAACGGTGCCGCGAAGAGGGGATTATTTTCATCGGCCCGAACGAAGAACATTTGGATATGTTCGGCGATAAAGTGAAAGCGCGCCATGCGGCCATGAAGGCGGGCATTCCGGTCATCCCGGGCAGCGATGGACCGGTCGGCGGCCTTGAAGACGTCGTCCGTTTTGCTGAGACGCACGGATACCCGATCATCATTAAAGCGGCGCTTGGCGGCGGCGGCCGGGGCATGCGCATCGTCCGCTCGAAGTCGGAAGTGAAGGAAGCGTTTGAGCGGGCTAAGTCGGAAGCGAAAGCGGCGTTTGGCAGCGATGACGTTTATGTTGAAAAGCTGATCGAAAAGCCGAAGCATATTGAAGTGCAAATTTTGGGCGACCACGAAGGAAACATCGTTCACCTTTATGAACGCGACTGCTCGGTGCAGCGCCGCCATCAAAAAGTCGTGGAAGTCGCGCCGAGCGTCTCGTTGTCGGACGAGCTGCGCGAGCGCATTTGCGAGGCGGCGGTCCGGCTCATGAGAAGCGTCGGCTACGTCAACGCTGGCACGGTTGAGTTTCTCGTCTCCGGAGATGAGTTTTATTTCATCGAAGTCAATCCGCGCATTCAAGTTGAGCATACGATCACCGAAATGATCACCGGGATTGACATCGTCCAGTCGCAAATTTTAATCGCCGACGGATTTTCGCTCCACAGCCCGGAAGTCGGCATTCCAAAGCAGGAAGACATCCGCATCAACGGCTACGCCATTCAGTCGCGGGTGACGACGGAAGATCCGCTCAACAACTTTATGCCGGATACGGGAAAAATTATGGCGTACCGTTCCGGCGGCGGTTTTGGCGTGCGCTTGGACGCCGGCAATGGCTTCCAAGGGGCGGTCATTACGCCGTATTACGATTCGCTGCTCGTGAAAGTGTCGACATGGGCGTTGACGTTTGAGCAGGCGGCAAGAAAAATGCTCCGCAACTTGCGCGAATTCCGCATCCGCGGCATTAAAACGAACATTCCGTTTTTGGAAAACGTCGTTCAGCATCCGAAATTTTTGTCGGGGGAATACGATACGTCATTTATCGATACGACGCCGGAATTGTTTGTATTCCCGCGCCGAAAAGACCGCGGGACGAAAATGCTTACGTACATCGGCACCGTGACGGTCAACGGCTTCCCTGGCATCGGCAAAAAGAAAAAGCCGGTGTTTGACAAACCGCGCGTGCCGAAGGTGAGCCAAACGGAACCGATCCCAGCGGGAACGAAGCAAATTTTGGATGAACGCGGACCTGAAGGGCTTGTTCGCTGGATCCAAGAGCAGCCGCGCGTGCTCTTGACCGATACGACGTTCCGTGACGCTCATCAGTCGTTGTTGGCGACCCGCGTCCGCACGATCGACTTGTTGCGGATCGCTGAGCCGACGGCGCGTTTGCTGCCCAACTTATTCTCGCTTGAGATGTGGGGCGGGGCGACGTTTGATGTGGCGTACCGCTTTTTGAAGGAGGATCCGTGGGACCGCCTCCTGAAGCTGCGCGAGCGCATTCCAAACGTGCTGTTCCAGATGCTGCTTCGGTCGGCCAACGCCGTGGGGTATAAAAACTATCCCGACAACGTCATCCGCGAGTTCGTCGACAAATCAGCGCAAGCCGGCATTGATGTGTTCCGCATTTTCGACAGCCTAAACTGGGTGAAAGGGATGACGGTGGCGATCGATGCCGTCCGGCAAAGCGGCAAAATCGCCGAGGCGGCTATTTGCTATACGGGCGATATTTTAGACCCGAATCGGCCGAAGTACAATTTGGATTATTACAAAGCCTTGGCGAAAGAGCTCGAGCAAGCCGGAGCGCACATTTTAGGCATTAAGGATATGCTGGTCTGTTGAAGCCGCAGGCGGCGTACGTGCTCATTTCCGCGCTTAAGGAGACGGTCAGCATTCCGATCCATTTGCATACGCACGATACGAGCGGCAACGGTATTTACACGTACGCCAAAGCGATCGAAGCCGGCGTCGATATCGTCGATGTCGCCGTCAGCTCGATGGCCGGCTTGACGTCGCAGCCGAGCGCCAATACGCTCTACTATGCCCTTGAAGGAACGGAGCGGGCGCCGGAGGTTGATATTTACGGCCTTGAGCAGTTGGCCCGCTATTGGGAAGACGTGCGCAAATTTTATCAAGAGTTTGAAAGCGGCATGAACGCGCCGCATACGGAAGTATACATGCATGAGATGCCAGGCGGCCAGTACAGCAACCTGCAACAGCAGGCGAAAGCGGTCGGCCTCGGCGATCGGTGGGATGAAGTGAAAGAAATGTACCGCCGCGTCAACGACTTGTTCGGCGACATCGTCAAAGTGACGCCATCATCGAAAGTCGTCGGCGACATGGCGCTTTACATGGTGCAAAACAATTTGACGGAGCAAGACATTTTTGAACGCGGCGAAACGCTTAATTTCCCAGACTCAGTCGTGGAGTTTTTCGAAGGCTATTTAGGCCAGCCGCATGGCGGGTTTCCGAAAGAGTTGCAACGCATTATTTTGAAAGGGCGCGAACCGATCACCGTTCGCCCGGGCGAGCTGCTTGAGCCGGTTGATTTCGAGCAAATCAAGCGGGAGCTGTATGACAAGCTCGGCCGCGAAGTGACCGACTTTGACGCCATTGCCTATGCGCTTTATCCGAAAGTGTTTTTGGAATATGCCGAAACGGTCGAAAAATACGGCGATATTTCCGTGCTCGATACACCGACGTTCCTGTACGGCATGCGCCTCGGCGAGGAAATTGAAGTGGAGATTGAGCGTGGGAAAACGCTCATCGTCAAACTCGTCTCCATCGGCCAGCCTCAGGCGGACGGCACACGCGTCGTTTACTTCGAGCTGAACGGCCAGCCGCGCGAAGTCATCATCCGCGATGAAAGCATCAAAGCGGCCGTTGCTGAGCGCATCAAGGCCGATCGGACGAATCCGAACCACATTGCCGCCACGATGCCGGGCACGGTGGTGAAAGTGCTCGTGGAGAAAGGGGAAAAAGTCGACAAAGGCGACCATTTGATGGTAACGGAAGCCATGAAGATGGAAACGACGGTGCAGGCGCCGTTTGCCGGCATTGTCAAAGACATTTACGTCAAAAGCGGCGACGCCATTCAGGCGGGCGATTTGCTGATTGAGCTGTCCAAATGAAACGGTCTATACCGAACAAAAAAAAGGGGTGCCCAAGTTTTGGCGGGCATCCCTTTTTGTTTGCGGATGGATGGCCGTCATTTCAACGTGGCCGGCGCCGCTTCCTCGGCTGAGTGGTCGGCGGCTTTTACCGGCGCCCGGCGGGTGCGGAGCGCCAAGAGCAATAAATAGCTGAGCACGCCGAACAGGCAGGAAATGAAAAAGGCATGCGCCAAGGCAATGTATAAATTCAGCTGCGTAAAAACGACAAGCGCTCCGGTTGTCATTTGCGCGAGCACGAGCAAAAGAGCGATGAGCCATCCGTAGTAGATGACCGGCTGTTCGCGATAATGACGCACAGCGTGTATGGCGGCAGCAGCGATCCAAATGATGATGACAAGAGCGGCCAATCGATGACCCATCTGCACCCATTCATGAAACTGAGCCGGGAGGAGGCGCGTTTTCGCGCAAAGCGGCCAGCTCGGACAGGCGAGGCTGGCGTTCGTATGGCGCACGAGCGCCCCGGTGTAGACGACGATGTATGAGTATATGGTGATGCCGTAAATATGAAACCGCATTTTGCCGTCAAGCGAAAGGGAAGCGGCGGAAAACGTTTTGTCGATTTCAAAAATCAATAGCGTCAACAGCAACACAGCGGCAAACGAAATGAGCGAAATGCCGAAATGCAAGGCGAGGACGAAATCGGACTGCCCCCACACGACCGCGGCGGCGCCGATCAGCCCTTGCAAGACGAGAAAGACAAACGATATGACAGCTAAAAACTTTGTCTCCCGCACATGGCCAATGGCTCTCCACGCCCAGATGGAAAGGATGAGCACCATGATGCCGGCAAAGCCGGAAACGAGTCGATGGCTCAGCTCGATGATGAGCTCAGGCGTAATCTGATCCGGCACCCATTGGCCGTTGCACAGCGGCCATGATCGGCCGCACCCCATGCCGGAGCCGGTTTTGGTCACAAGCGCTCCACCAATTAAAACAAACAACATTGCCAACGTGGTTGCCGAGGCAAACCATTTCAGTGAACGTTGCAAAATCTTCACCTTCTTGTATTGAGAAACTGTGATTTTGTCCATATTAGTAAAGTGATGGATTTTATTGCAGCCAACCGTGCTGCCAAGCCAAATCTATTTTACACGATGGCGGCCGGAAACACAAAATGACGTTTGCATATTGAATAAGTCGATTAAGTTTGCTAGAAATATTAATGGGACAAGCGAATGAGCCGTTTTGGGTGCGCGCATTCAAAAATTTGACACAAATTATTCAAAAAAAGTTCACATGATGAGGAAAAAATGTGATTTAATATAAAGAGGAAACAGCCCGTTTTGGCTATTTGGCGTTGGAAAGAATTTCAGGCAACATCACGGCGCCGGCCGGGCAAGGAGCGGCGCAGCGAGGAGGAACAGGAGACATGGCCGAATTGAAAGCGGTGCACCAGGATGCGGCCGATGCCGGTCATCGCTCGCATGTGAGCGTCAAGACAGTTTGGAGAGAGTTATCGTCTGTTGTGAAAATCGGAATCGTCAATTCGAATTTGATTACGACGTTCGCCGGGATGTGGCTGGCGTTTTATTTTACTGGGGAACACTTTTTGGAGAACCTGCATCTTGTTTTTTTCACGCTGTTTGGGGCAGCGCTTGTCATCGCGGGTTCATGTGCGATCAACAACTACATTGACCGCGACATTGATCAATATATGGAGCGAACGAAAGCACGCCCGACCGTCACCGGGACGATGGATCCGCGGCGGGTGCTTTGGCTTGGGATTGGTCTTGTCGCAATCGGCGAGATGAGCCTGCTTATGACAACGGTTACGGCTGCTGTCGTTGGATTGATCGGTATGGTGACATACGTCTTTTTATATACGCTTTGGACGAAGCGCCATTACACGATCAACACCGTTGTCGGCAGCATTTCCGGCGCGGTGCCGCCGGTGATCGGCTGGACGGCGGTTGATCCGGATTTCCATATTGTTCCGTTCATCCTGTTTTTAATCATGTTTTTGTGGCAGCCGCCGCACTTTTTGGCGTTGGCGATGAAGCGGTGTGAAGAATACCGCACCGCCGGCATCCCGATGCTGCCGGTCGTCCATGGATTCGCCATGACGAAGCGGCAAATCATCGTTTGGGTGGCGTGTTTGCTGCCGTTGCCGTTTTACTTGTTCTCGCTTGGCGTTCCATTTTTAGTCGTGGCCACGCTGCTCAATGTCGGCTGGCTGCTGCTGGGATTGGCGGGTTTGAAAATGAAAGATGACATCAAATGGGCGAAGTGGATGTTCGTCTATTCGCTCAACTATTTGACCATTTTGTTCGTGGCAATGGTCATCGCTACGATTTGGTGAGCAGGTTAAAATTCTTTCTTTGTGAAAGAATTGACATACACATTTATCCATCAAAGGAAAGAGGGGTTTGATTAGGCTATGAACAAGGGGCTCTGTAACTGGCGCTTATTTTCCCTGTTCGGGATGATGGCGCTGTTGCTCGCCGGCTGCGGCAAGCCGTTTTTATCGACGCTCCAGCCCGCCGGTGAAGTAGCGGACATGCAGTATTCGCTCATGTTGTTGAGCACATCGATCATGGTGCTCGTCATTGTCGTCGTGGCGATCATCTTCGTTTACGTTGTCATCCGCTTCCGGCGGCGCAAGGGGGAAGAAAACAAAATCCCGAAGCAAGTGGAAGGAAGTCATAAGCTGGAAATTATTTGGACTGTCATTCCGATCATCCTCTTGCTCATTTTGGCTGTGCCGACGGTATTGACTACATTTAAACTCGCCGACGTCAAGGCGATGAACGACAAAAAACGAGATAAGGATACAGTTGTCGTCAATGTTCGCGCCAACCAATACTGGTGGGAGTTTGAATATCCGGATTACGGCATTATCACGAGCCAAGATTTGGTCGTGCCGACGAATGAAAAAGTGTATTTCAACTTGATTGCGTCGGATGTCAAACATTCGTTCTGGATTCCGGCGGTCGGCGGCAAAATGGATACGAACACCGACAACAAAAACCAATTTTGGCTTGTTTTTGATCAAAAAGCGACCGATAAGGCCGGCGGCGTCTTTTACGGCAAATGTGCGGAGCTTTGCGGTCCGTCCCATGCGCTGATGGACTTTAAAGTTCGGCCGTTGCCGCGCGACCAATTTGACGCCTGGGTGAAAAAGATGCAAAATGTGAAAAAACCGGTTGTCACCGATCCGGTTGCCAAAGAAGGCGAAGCGATTTTCAATAAAAGCTGTATTGGCTGCCATGCGGTGACGCCTGTGGACAAGCGTCCGGAACAGGCACGCACAGCGCCGAACTTGGCGAACTTTGGCGATCGCGAACGAATCGCCGGTATTTTGGAGCATAACGAAGAAAATCTGAAAAAATGGCTGAGAGACCCGAACAGCGTGAAGCCTGGAAATAAAATGGCGGGTACATATGGCCACTTGACGGAAGAGCAAATTGACGCATTGGCGAAATATTTGATGAGCTTAAAAGTGGAATAAAGCATGAGAAGGAGGTTTCACCGTGAGTACAATCGCGCGCAAAAAGGGTGTTGGCGCCGTTTTGTGGGATTATTTGACAACGGTCGACCATAAAAAAATCGCCCATCTGTACTTGATTTCCGGCGGGTTTTTCTTCCTGCTCGGTGGTCTCGAGGCGTTGTTCATCCGCATTCAGCTCGCGAAGCCGAACAACGATTTCCTTGTCGGCGGCTTGTATAACGAAGTGCTGACGATGCATGGAACGACGATGATTTTCTTGGCTGCGATGCCGCTTGTTTTCGCCTTTATGAACGCAGTCGTGCCGCTGCAGATCGGCGCGCGCGACGTCGCGTTCCCGTTTTTGAACGCTCTTGGATTCTGGATGTTTTTCTTCGGTGGTTTGTTTTTGAACTGTTCATGGTTTTTAGGCGGCGCACCGGACGCTGGTTGGACGTCGTATGCGTCGCTGTCGCTTGACTCAAAAGCGCATCATGGCATCGACTTTTATACGCTCGGGCTGCAAATTTCCGGCTTCGGAACGATCATGGGTGCCATTAACTTTCTTGTGACGATCATCAACATGCGCGCTCCGGGCATGACGTTTATGCGCATGCCGATGTTCACATGGGCGACGTTTGTGACGTCGGCGCTCATCTTGTTTGCGTTTCCACCGCTGACGGTTGGTTTGATTTTTATGATGATGGATCGTTTGTTTGGCGGCAACTTCTTTAACCCAGCTGCCGGCGGCAATACGATCATTTGGGAGCACTTGTTCTGGGTATTCGGCCATCCGGAAGTCTACATTCTTGTTTTGCCGGCGTTCGGCATTTTCTCGGAAATTTTTGCGACGTTCTCGCGCAAGCGGCTGTTCGGCTATTCGTCAATGGTGTTTGCGACCGTGCTCATCGCGTTCTTAGGGTTCATGGTATGGGCGCACCATATGTTCACGGTCGGGATGGGGCCGATTGCGAACGCCATCTTTGCCGTCGCGACGATGACGATCGCCGTTCCGACAGGAGTCAAAATTTTCAACTGGCTGTTTACGATGTGGGGCGGAAGCATCAAATTCACAACGCCGATGCATTATGCCGTCGCCTTCATCCCGTCGTTCGTCATGGGCGGGGTGACCGGGGTCATGTTGCGTCGGCGGCGGCGGACTATCAATACCATGACAGCTATTTCGTCGTTGCGCACTTCCATTACGTCATCGTCGGCGGGGTTGTGTTCGCTTTGCTTGCCGGCACGCATTATTGGTGGCCGAAAATGTTTGGCCGCATGCTGAATGAAACGCTCGGCAAAATGACATTCTGGCTGTTCTTTATCGGGTTCCATTTAACGTTCTTTATTCAGCACTTCCTTGGTTTGACAGGGATGCCGCGGCGCGTGTTTACGTATTTGCCGAACCAAGGATGGGAGACAGGGAACTTCGTCAGCACGGTCGGTGCGTTCTTTATGGCGGCTGCCACGATTATTTTACTTATTAACATTGTGGTAACGACAGCAAAAGGCGAAAAAGTGCCGGGCGATGCATGGGGCGACGGCCGCACGCTCGAATGGGCGATCGCTTCGCCGCCGCCGGTGTACAACTTTGCGCAAACACCGCTTGTCCGTGGCTTGGATGCTTTCTGGCTTGAAAAAATGGAAGGCAAAAAAGAATTGACGCCAGCTGAACCGCTTGGCGACATCCATATGCCGAATTCGTCGTTTTTGCCGTTTGTCATTGCGTTTGGTCTGTTTGTCGCCGCCTTCGGCTTTACGTATCATAATGACGCCGGATGGGGCTTGCCGGTCGGCATTCTCGGTCTGCTCATTACGCTCGGTTCGATGTTCTTGCGCTCGGTGATCGATGATCACGGCTTCCACATCCATAAAGAAGAAGTGCTTGAACTTGAGAAGAAGGAGGCGAACGCCTGATGCATGCAGAGGAAAAATTGACGGCCGAGACGTTTCCAGCCGCGCCGGAACGCGCCACCCTTGAGGGAAAAAATAAGTTTCTCGGCTTCTGGCTCTTTTTAGGCGGAGAGACGGTGCTGTTCGCCTCTCTCTTCGCCACCTATTTGGCGCTGAAAGATAAAACGAACGGCGGTCCTTCGGCGGAAGAACTGTTCCAAATGCCGGTTGTGTTCATGGCAACGATGCTGCTGCTAACCAGCAGCTTGACGAGCGTGTATGCCATTTATCATATGAAAAACTTTGACTTTAAAAAGATGCAGCTCTGGTTTGGCATCACTGTTTTGCTTGGCGCCGGCTTTTTGGGCTTGGAAATTTACGAGTTCAATGAATATGTGCATGAAGGCCATAAGTTTACGACCAGCGCTTTCGCTTCAGCATTCTACACGCTCGTTGGCACGCACGGAAGCCACGTCGCGTTCGGGTTGCTTTGGATTTTGACGCTCATGATTCGCAATGCTAAGCGTGGGTTGAATTTATACAACGCCCCGAAATTTTACGTCGCAAGCCTGTATTGGCACTTCATTGACGTTGTCTGGGTGTTCATTTTTACCGTTGTATATTTGATGGGAATGGTGGGGTGAACGTATGGCGAATCAAACGAATTCAGGAAATGAACGCGTCGATTTGGCGTATCGCCGGCGGAAAAACGCGGAAGAGATGCGCCATCAAATGATTGCATTCGTTTTGATGATTTTGTTGACGCTCATCGCCTTCGCCGCCGTTGGTTACGAAGAGTTTTCCCATTGGTTTGTCGTTCCGTTTATTTTGCTTTTAGCCGCCGTGCAGGTCGCATTTCAGCTGTATTATTTCATGCACATGAGCCATAAAGGCCACGAATTCCCGGCGATGTTTATTTACGGCGGTGTGGCGGTTATGCTTTTGCTCGTTTGGGCGTTTACAACAGTCATTTGGTGGTAAGAAAAGGGGGAATCGGTTTTGCGCCGGTTTCCCCTTTTTTGAATAGCTGTGGCGCGGCGTCTTGTAGTATAATGGGAAAGGACCAATCAGGAGGGGATTCGTATGTTTCAATCGCTGCAAATGTTTGGCCCCGTCGCCCTTTGGAGTCCGTTTTTTTTGCTTGTGTTAGTGGCGGTTGCATTGCTGTACATGGGGATCACCGGGCCATGGCGGCAGCGTTTCGGCCTCGGTGATGCCGTTTCGGGGAAGCAGAAAGCATATTTTTGGACCGGGATGGCGCTTCTTTATATATGCAAAGGGTCTCCGCTGGATTTGATGGGCCATTTGACGTTCACCGCCCATATGGTGCAAATGGCAGTGCTGTATTTGATCGTGCCGCAATGTTTTATTTTAGGCATTCCGGCGCCGCTTTATGAGCGAGCGTTCCGTTTCGCAGCGGTGCGCCGCGTGTTTCGGTTGTTGACAAAGCCGATTGTGGCGCTACTGCTGTTTAACGGTTTGTTTTCGCTTTATCACGTTCCATTCATTTTTGACGCTGTGAAAATGAATATGTGGCTGCATGCCTTTGTTACCTCGGTCATTTTCGTTGCTGCGTTTTGCATGTGGTGGCCGCTTGTTAATAAACTTCCTGAGTGGCAAACATTGTCCGGCTTAAAAAAAATGGGTTACATTTTCGCTGACGGCATGCTGTTGACCCCGGCTTGCGCGCTCATCATTTTTACCGATACGCCGCTTTATGCGACGTATACGGACCCGAAAGCATGGATGGCCGCGCTGGCTTTATGCGTTCCTCAAGGGACGCTGGCTTCGCTTGATTTGACCGGGCCGCAAATGTTTTTATCGATGTCGCCGCTCCATGATCAGCAGCTCGGCGGAGTGTTGATGAAAATCATCCAGGAAATCGTGTACGGGACGATGCTGTTCTTCATCTTCACCGAATGGTATCGGAAGGAGCGGGAGAAAGAGCCAAGCATGGATATGGAGCTGCGGCCGACCAAACTGTAAAGCGCGGTTGGCCGCTAAACGATGAACAAAGAAGAAAGGGAGAGAAGCGATGGCCGTTTTACCGACAATCAGCACGAGCTGCATCGTGATCAGCGCTTTGCTTGTTGCTTATGGGTGGTATTTGATCAGCCGCAGGCGGATCGAAGCGCATAAAAAGGTGATGCTGACGGCAGCGGTGTTTGCTTTGCTGTTTTTCACCATTTACATGTCGCGGACGTTGTTTATCGGCAATACGAGCTTTGGCGGGCCGGAGAACGTCAAAGTGTACTATACGCTGTTTCTTATTTTCCATATTGTGCTGGCGACAGTTGGCGCCGTATTTGGCCTTGTCACGATTTGGACGGGATTGAAAGACAAGAGGGCCCGCCATCGTCGGCTTGGGCCGATCACCAGCATCATTTGGTTTGGCAGCGCCTCAACCGGGGTCGTCGTCTATTGGCTGCTTTATGTCCTCTATCCAGGGGGCCAAACGACGTCGCTCATCAAGGCGGTGCTCGGTTTTTAACCGGCGGGCAAGGAGCAAGGGCAGGGATGGCTGCATATATATAGATGCAACCAAAACGTTTAACATATCTTGGATAGAAAAGCCACTTATCGATGTTTCGACTGTCGAGGGCAAGCCGCAGGCTTGCCCCCGTCACGCCTTGGCGTGACGGACGACCGAACAACGACTCGCTTCCCAAGACCCATTCATGGGTCTGAAAGCGGTGTTGTTCGGTCATTCGGCAGTCGGATGCAATGACCGGTAAAAACGAAAAATGTTAAAGCTTTAAATTGCATCTATATAGGTTGTAATAAAGAATTTCCGACCTCCATGTCCCGTCTTTACTTTATCACCTAACAAGCTGGCACGGTGGCAAGAAGAGCGAACAATGCCATGTAAAACAAAATTGCAACTTATATATATAGAATACAACACGCCTGTATAGACGTGATTTTGTGCAGCGGGAGGAGAAGGCGGTGAACACGTTTCGCTATCGGAAACGGAGCGCCGTAGAGGCGACGCTGTTGACCATTGTCATGATGTGTGTGCGCGGCCAGACGGAGGTCGCACTTGACGATTGTGAGGTGTTCATCACCGTTGCTCAAGGCGAGCGGTGCCGCGTCACGGTCAAGATGTCCATTCGATATGGGGCGCCGGTGATGGAAGTTTGCCGCCAGTTGCAACAGCATATTGCCGAGGAGATCGCCGCGATGACGCCATATGTCGCCGAGGCGGTCGACATTGTTGTCAAACGGCTTGTCATGCCGGAAAAAAACGCATGAGAACCGTGCTCTCATGCGTTTTTTGATTATTCTTTGATTTTTTCAAGCTCGCTTTTGACCTGCGCCAACACGTTTTGGCATTGGCTGACAAGAGAGGACGGAAAATGTTCATCATCGCCGTATTCGACGCCGTGTGGATAGTAATGTTTCCCTAAAATCGGCGTGAGCAGCTTAATGAGTGCATAGCGCGAATCGACATCTCCCTCAATGGCGTATCCTTGAACGCGCAAATAGTAGGTGCCTTCTTTGACGACGTATTTCCGGTCGTATGTGACCCGTTCATAATCCCATTGCGCTGCGCGGACAAAACCGTGGCGCTCCATAATGTCATCAAGGTGGGACAGTTCGACCGTCTGATTTTCCAGTCCAGTATTTTCAAACTTCATCTTTCTTCCTCCTAACAACACAATATGTAAAAGCGCCAAACAGGAAATCATCCCCTCATTTATAATAGTACGAAAACGGTTTGCTTTTCAACGAATTGTTTGCCATTGTTTCCGTTTCGCTCGCATTTTTTTGTGTGATCCGGCGCACAATACGGGTAGAAAGGAGAGACGAAGAATGCAAACGGTACGGGACGTCATGTCAACGGATGTGCAATATTGCACGCCCCTTGACAATCTCTACGAAGTGGCGGTAAAAATGCGCGATTTCAACGTCGGGGCGATTCCGATTGTCGATGACGGCCGCCTTGTCGGAATGATTACCGACCGCGATATTGTCGTGCGCGGCATGGCTGAAAAACGTCCCGGTTCGACTGCGGTGACGGAAGTGATGAGCCGCGATCTCGTCACGCTTTCCCCGGACGATTCGGTGCAAAAGGCAGCAGATATGATGGCACGTCACCAAATTCGCCGCCTCCCGGTCGTAGAAAACGGGCGTTTGGTCGGCATCATCTCGCTCGGCGATTTGGCGACGAACCGCTATTCTGATGAACGCGCGGGTCGTGCGTTAAGCGAGATTTCCGAACAAGACGCCATCCATTGACAAACGCAACGGACACGGCTTCTTTCGAGGAGGAGCGCTCTTTTTGGGTGTCCTCTTTTTTTGGCCTCTAAAAAACGGCTATAATGGCAATAAGGAGATTGCGCAGAAAGCGGGAGTTGCCGTGTGAAATGGTTTTTCCTTTTTTTGTTTTTCTTGATTGGATTGTATTATTTTGTGCCGAGTCCGCCGCCCCCGAGCCCCCCGGAGCAGCCAGAGACGAATCGATACATGTTGAAAGAGCCGAAGGCGACGGCCGGCATCGTTGCGTTGATCGGGCAATCGGCGCAAGAGGCGAAAAAACGGCTTGGCGCTCCAGACCGAATCGACCCGTCAGCTTACGGATATGACTGGTGGGTGTACAGCCGTCGACCTGAGTCGTACGTGCAGATTGGCATCTTGCGCGGTCGCGTCGTCACCGCTCTTGTCGGCGGAGAGAAGGTGAACGTTGAACCGTTTGCGGTCGGCCAGCGGTTGCAGACGATTTTTCAAACGATGCCGGTGCTATCGAACATTGAGATTAAGCTAGGCAGCGGGACATACCGGTTTGAGCTGTCTGAACAAGATTACTCATCAAGGCCGGTTGTCAAAGTGGGCAGCGTCTACGCTCAGCTGTATGTTGACCGCTTTACCGGCGAGGTGGCGGCGATCCGCCTGATGGATGCAGAAACGTTCGTCAAGTTGCGGCCGTACGAGCTCGTTTACCGCGGCAGCCTGCCGGCGGCCGCGCCGCTGTCGGAAGAAAAGCGACAGGCTGTTGATGCGGCCAACGCGAAGCAAATTTTTGACTGGACGAATTTGATCCGCCGTCGCCATGGGCTTTCCTCTCTCATGTGGGATGACAAGGCCGCTGCCGCTGCGGAAAAACATAGCCGAGATATGCATGATCACCGGTTTTTCTCCCATGAGTCGCCGCAGTATGGCGATTTATCGAAGCGGCTTGGCGCGCTTCACATTCCGTTCCAGCTTGCCGGGGAAAATATCGC
The DNA here is from genome assembly GCF_000422025.1 of Geobacillus sp. WSUCF1. Taxonomy (NCBI): domain Bacteria; kingdom Bacillati; phylum Bacillota; class Bacilli; order Caryophanales; family Anoxybacillaceae; genus Geobacillus; species Geobacillus sp. WSUCF1. The sequence continues at coordinate 21,728 of NZ_ATCO01000098.1, forward strand.
CGCCCATCAAGTCGATGGCGTTGAGGCGACCATCGGATGGCTGAACAGCCAAAACCATCGGAACATGATGTTGAACGAAGAGTTCACTCACTTGGGCGTTGGCGTCTACGCCGATTACTATACGCAAAACTTCTTTACGCCGCTCTAAAAATTGGGCGCACCTCTCTGTGTTGGATGCGATATGATATGGCAGATAGGCATGAGTGGACGAAAGGGATGAGAACCGCCATGGTCAAGCCTCTGCATCCTTCCGTTGAACAGTTTAAACAGTTTGTGAAAAAACATCCAAAAATCATCCAGGAGGTGCGCAGTGGCAAAAAGACGTGGAAACAAGTGTATGAGGATTGGTATTTGTTCGGGGAAGACGATGACATATGGGAGCCGTATCGGGAAACAAACGGTGCGGCAAAAGAGGAGGAAAAAGGAACGAACAAATGGCTCGATAAGCTCGCGGCTATGCTTGGACAGATCGATGCAGCTGATGTGCAAAAACATTTGGCGAACGTCCAGCAGGCGATCGCGGCGATTCAGAGCATTCTTTCCGAATTTCAAGGGGCCGGTCAAGAACAAAGAAACAAAGAAGCGCATCCGTTTTCGTTCCGCAAAGATTAAAGGGTGGTGGCGATGAGGAAAGATGTATGGCAATACGTGCAAGGAACTCCGATGTTGCGCGCGTTTTTGCGCGAACAGCCGCGCTGGTACCGGCTCCTTGCCCGCCGTCCGCATGAACTGTCGACGTTCCAATTGGCCGCCTTGCGCCACTATGAGCTGACGATCCCTGACAAAGTGGAAAGAATCTCCCAATCGTTGCAAATGGCTTCGCTTATGTGGCAAATGTTTAAAGCCATGCGCGACTAATCGGGCGGCCAATGGCAAAGACTAGTTTCGAAAGGGAGTGATGTCTTTGCCAAAGTGGTTCGCATGGTTTGCGGCTGTCATATTGCTTGCGGCGTATGCCTTCTTTGAGCCGGCGCCGTCGTCCTCCGCTCACGCCGAAGCAGTGGGCGGTCCGCTTCAGGTGAAGCATGAAGTGAAAGGAAGCGACGTATTCATTGAATGTGTTGCCGTCCACTTTCCGTTCCGCAAAGGGAGCGGCGGCGGACACATTAATGTCTATGTCAACGGGCAAAAAATGACGGAAGTATACACGGCCGCCTTTATCGTGCGCGGTTTGCCGAGCGGGAAACATACCATCCGTCTTGAGCTCGTCTACAATGATGGGAAAGCAACCGGCATGACGCACGAATTTGACGTCGCCATCCGATAGAGATGACGACGATCGTTTAAAAGGCGAACAGAGGCGATTCGGCACAGTCTGGATCGCCTTTTTTGTTTGCTTCTTTGCTATCTCTTTCCTTTTCATTTTCTTTTCGTTCATGGTATGATGGATAATGGAGGTGCCATTTGGTGAAGATTGCGACTCTCGAGCGCATCGAGATTTTAGATAAAGCAGAAGCGTTGGCCAAAATGATTGTCGAGTCGGACGTGGCGGACGAATACCGCCGCGCCTTTTGGCGGCTGAAGCAAGACCGCCGCGCCCAGCAGCTGACCGCTCGCTTTGTCAAGCTGAAGGAGCGCTACGAAGAAGTGCAGCGCTTCGGAAAATACCATCCTGATTACCGCGACGTGATGAAAGAAGTGCGCGAAGCGAAGCGAGAGCTCGATTTGCATGAGACGGTCGCCGCCTTTAAGGAGGCGGAGAAGGCGATGCAAGAGTTGCTTGATGAGATCAGCGTGCTGATCGGCAAAGCGGTGTCCGAACATGTGAAAGTGCCGACCGGAAATCCGTACTTTTTGTCGGCGGGCTGTTCCGGTGGCTGCGGGGCGGGCGGAAGCTGCGGCTGCCGCACATAAAAAAGGGGAAGGGACTATGTTTCCAAAACGGCAAGGGATTATCGTTTGGCTTCATTCGCTGAAATATGGGAAACAGTTGCGCAAGTTCGGCAACATTCATTACATTTCCAAACGGCTGAAGTATGCGGTTCTGTATTGTGATATGGAGCAAGTCGACCATGTCATGAAAAAGCTCGCCTCGCTTCCGTTCGTCAAGCGGGTCGAGCCGTCGTACCGCCCATTTTTAAAACTGGAATTTGAATCGAAAGGGGAGAAGGAAAAAGACTCCCCGTATCCGCTTGGATGAAGGAAAACAGCGGGTCGAAAAAAAGCCGGCACCGGCTTTTCGGCCCGCTGTTTCTTTGTTTACTGCAGCGGCGGGATGAAGCGATTCATCCGCATAATGCCGATCAAATGTTGGTAATATAAATCGGGTTCAGCGAACATCGTCGATGGCTTAACATCAAGGTGAATGACGTCCATGCCCAGCTCCTTTGCGGTTTCCATAAATAGTTCGTACCGTTTGTTTGGCTTGACGGACGGATCGGGAATGCCTTCACGGCAAATGTAAAGTGGTTGGAAATCGCCGGGATCCGTCGGATGAAGGACAACGGCCAAGGAGACGACCGCCTGGCCTTTTTTCACCGTATGAAAGACAAAGAATCCGGACAAACGATGGCGGTTGGCCTTCGCCAATGCAATCAGCTCATATATATCGGAATATCCTTCGCCAAGTTCGATAAATCGTTGGATCATGAATCGTTCCCCCTTGCAAGCATCGTCCACCCTTAACTTTACCGGCCATCCTCGCGAATTGCAATCAAAAAAAACCTTGCGGAAATGAACCCGCAAGGCCCTTTCCAGTTCCTTGCCTCCGCGCAGGGCGGAACAAGGATCGGAAAGAATAAAGAAAAGGGAGAGGAGAAACCGGAGGAAGAACTTATGGGGAAACGTAAGTCTTCTCCGTCACTGGCAACAACGCGTCAAGCGTGTTGCCATTACTCATTATGGACCGTTTGCCGATTTCTATACATGAATGGCGAAAAAATTCCGTAGTTTGACGATCATCAACTTTATGGTAAGATTACCATGAAAACAACGAATCAAATGGATGACAAGGCCACCTTGAAACGGTGAATTGGGTGAAGGCGATGAGAGTGATTTCCGGGACATGCAAAGGACGGCGTCTGCAAGCGGTTCCAGGGATGTCGACGCGGCCGACGACCGATAAAGTCAAAGAAGCGATATTTAATATGATCGGGCCATATTTCTCAGGCGGCAACGGTCTTGATTTGTTTGCTGGCAGCGGCGGCTTGGGCATCGAGCGCTCAGCCGAGGAATCGAGCGCGTCATTTTCGTCGATCAAGACAGGAAAGCGGTGCAGACGGTCCGAAAAAACGTGGCGGCCTGCGGGCTTGAGAAGCGGGCGGAAATTTACTGCAACGACGCCGAGCGGGCGCTGAAGGCAGCAGCGAAGCGCGGCCTCCGCTTTGCGGTTATTTTCCTTGATCCGCCGTACAAAGAGAAACAGTGGCCGACGTTGCTGTCGTCGATCGCCGAGCGTCAGTTGCTGGAGCCGCACGGCGTCGTCGTCGCTGAACACTCGGCGGAGGCGGAGCTGCCGGAGGAGGTCGGCGGCCTGACACGATGGAAGCGGGAAACATACGGTATCACCGGTGTGACGATTTATAGATGGGAAGGGGATGGAAGCGATGGCGAGCATTGCGGTTTGCCCCGGGAGCTTTGACCCTGTGACGTACGGGCATTTGGATATTATTAAACGAGGGGCGAAAGTGTTTGATCAAGTGTATGTGGCGGTGTTGAACAACTCGTCGAAAAAGCCGCTGTTTACTGTCGAGGAGCGGATCGAGCTGCTTCGTGAGGTGACGCGGACGCTTCCGAACGTCCATGTCGAAGCGTTTCACGGCCTGCTTGTTGATTATGCCCGCAGCAAAAAAGCGAATGCCATTTTGCGCGGCTTGCGCGCTGTGTCCGATTTCGAATACGAAATGCAAATTACGTCGATGAACCGCGTTCTTGATGAAAACATTGAAACGTTTTTTATGATGACGAACAGCCAGTATGCGTTTTTAAGCTCGAGCATCGTCAAAGAAGTGGCGAAATACAACGGCGATATTTCCGAGCTTGTGCCCCCGGTTGTTGAGCAGGCGCTGAAGCGGAAATTTGCGTCCACGGCCGCTGATTGACGCTTCCTTATGAAAGCCGCTTAAGCGAACGTTGCAGTCGGAGCCGGCCCGGTTTTGCCGTCAAGGGCGGCTCACGGCCGAGACGACGCGAGCCGCACCGATGGCTTTTTGCTGCCAAAAAGCTGGGCGCTCAAGCGTCTTATGAGCGCCCGCGCGGTTCACTGGCTGCTTGATGACGAGCCATATATAAAGGCAAAGGAACAACAGTGTCAAGAGCGGCCCGTATTGCTGCAGCAACCGCCAGCCTTCATTCCAAGCGCCGTCTTTGGCGGCGTGAAGAAACGCTGGGATGTTAGTCGGCATTCCGCCGGCTGTTTTGATGTACAACGGTTTCCAAAGCAAGTATGTAAAGGAAGCGGCAAACACTCCGTGCAGCAAACGCGCGATGAAAAACGGCTGAAAGCGGATGTTCGCTTCGGCGAGAATGCTGGCGACTTGCGCTTGGACGGAAAAACCGCCGAAAGCGAGGACGAAGCTTGTGGCCACTGCTTTTTCCATCAGCATCGCCTCATCGGTTTGACTGATCATTTGGCTGCCGAGTGTAATTTCAAACAAGCCGGAAAACACTGGGATGTCAAGCTGCTCCGGCAGCTGGGCAAGGCGGAGCAGATGGCGCAGCAATGGGGCAAGCTGTTCGGTCAAATGCATCATATACAGCAGTTTATTCATAACCGAAAAGAGAATAATAAAACCGCCGATCATTAACAGTGTTTGGACAGAAGAACGCACGGCGTCGCCAAGAAGTTTGCCAAGCGGCTGTTCGTTTTTCAGTCGCGTGCGGTGCAGTGTGCGCAGCGCATACGGGAGCGAAAATGAGCGTGGCTGCCGCTTCGCTTGCCTCTGTTCTTTTCGGATGCCGTGAAAGCGCATGATCAGCCCAACGCTAATGTTTCCTAAATAGTGGGAAACGGCCAGCACAAGGCCGAGTTGCGGGTTGTTGAAAAATCCCGCTGATACAGCTCCAAAAATAAAAAGTGGGTTGGATGAATTGGTGAACGACGAGAGCCGTTCGGCTTCAATCGTCGTCAGCTGTTTTTCCTGGTACAGGCGGGCGGTCAGCTTGGCTCCAGACGGGTAGCCGGACGCCATTCCCATGGCCCAGGCGAATCCGCCGACGCCCGGGACGCGAAACAACGGGCGCATGAGCGGCTCGAGCAAGACGCCAAGGAAGCTGACGACGCCGAAGCTGATGAGCAGTTCCGAGACGATGAAAAACGGCAAAAGCGATGGAAAGACGACCTCCCACCACATATTTAAACCGCGAATGGACGCTTCAAGCGACTGTTTTGGATAGCAAATGAGCGAAAACGCAAACAAGGTGGCGGCGGAAGCGAGCAATACGGTTTTCCATTTCGCCCCCCAATTTTGTTTCACTTTTTTCCCCCCTTTTTTGCCGTGCGGTTTCTTGTAGTACAACCTCATATAACCTAATATACGAGCATAGGGGGGCGTTTTAGACCATAAGATGAAAGCGGATAGCGCTGCGACAAAGGGGGGAGGAGGCGTGCCGCCAAAAGTCGGATTGGCGCTCGGGTCGGGAGGAGCGCGCGGGTTCGCCCATCTTGGGGTATTGAAAGTGCTTGAGGAGGAGCATATTCCGATTTCCTATTTGGCCGGCAGCAGCATCGGCGCGCTTGTCGCCGTCCTTTACGCAAGCGGCCATGGCCTCCATCGTCTCTATCGGTTGGCTCAATCGTTTCGACGCAACGATTTTCTTGACTGGACGGTGCCGAAAATGGGGCTGATCGCTGGCGAGCGCATCACGCAGTTTCTTCGCTTGTTGACGAAAGGGAAACGAATCGAGGAGATGTCCCCGCCTGTGGCTGTTGTCGCCGCTGATTTGCGGACAGGAGAGAAAGTCGTGTTTCGGCAAGGGGAAGCAGCCCAGGCGGTGCGGGCGAGCATCTCAATTCCTGGCATTTTTGTGCCGGCGGAGGTGAATGGCAGACTGCTTGTCGACGGCGGCGTCGTCGACCGGGTGCCAGTGTCGGTCGCCCGAGCGATGGGAGCGGATATTGTCATCGCTGTCGATGTCTCTCCGCTCAACACAAAGGCGGAAATTGCGTCGATCGCCGATGTCATTTGGCAGAGCCTCGATATTTTGCAAGCGGAGCTGGTCGCTCACCGTCAGCTCGCCTCAGACGTTATGATCCGGCCGCGAGTCGAACAGTATAGCTCGCGGGCGTTCACAGATATTGAGGAAATCATCGCTCGCGGGGAAGAGGAAGCGCGGAAGCAAGTGGGAGCGATCCGTCAAGCGATCGAACAGTGGAAGGAGTCATCACACGAATGAAGAAACGGACGTATATTGCCCTGTTTTTCTTTGGCGCCGCCCTCATCTTTCTGCTCATTTTTATGAAGCTGCCGTATTATGTGACGATGCCGGGAAGCGCGCAAAGTTTGGAGCCGCTCGTTCACGTGGAAAACGGCGACCGCGATAAGGGAACGTTGATGCTTACGACGGTGCGGATGGGGCGGGCGAATGTGATGGCGTATTTGTTGGCCCATATCCGCCCGTTTTATGAGCTTCATCCGGTCGAGGAAATCAAGCAGGAAGGGGAGAGCGACAAGGAATATACGATGCGCCAGCTTGAGCTCATGGAACAGTCGAAGGAAGCGGCGATCATCGTCGCTTATCGCCACGCCGGAAAGCCGGTGTCGTATGAACCTCATGGCGTTTATGTCATGAGCGTCCTCCCGGATATGCCGGCCGCCGGCCGTCTAAAGACCGGTGATCGCATCGTCGCGATCGACGGAAAGCCGCTCGGCACATCGGAGCAGATGGTCAACTACATTCGCGGAAAACAAGCGGGTGATCGCGTCCGCGTCGCATTCATTCGCGGCCGGAAGCGGCAGGAAACAGAGCTCGAGCTCAAGCCGTTTCGACAGCACCCGAACCAAGTCGGCCTTGGGGTGACACTCATGACCGATTATGACGTCCGCACCGACCCGCCGGTTGACGTGGAGTCGGAACAAATCGGCGGACCGTCGGCTGGGCTCATGTTTTCACTTGAAATTTACAACCAACTTGTCGATGAAGATATTACAAAAGGTCATAAAATCGCCGGCACCGGGACGATTGATCTTGACGGAAACGTCGGGCCGATCGGCGGTGTTTCGCAAAAAGTCGTGGCCGCTGACCGCGAAGGAGCCGAGGTGTTTTTCGCCCCGAACGAACATGGTGCGCCGACGTCGAACTATCGCGAGGCGGTGCGGACGGCGAAAAAAATCGGGACGCATATGAAAATCGTCCCGGTCGATACGTTCGACGAGGCAGTTCGTTATTTGCGTTCGATGCCGGAAGCGTAAATCGGCGCCGTGGCGTATTCTTCTTTCAGCGCGGCGCTGTAGAGCGGCTCCGGAAAAGCGGCGGCGTACACAGCTGCCGCTCTTTTTTCTTGCTCATAAAGAGGGTCGCCATTGAGTTTGGATGCTCTGGCGACGAGCGGGAGCGCAGCGCTTTTTTTCACCTGCTTTAAGTAGCGGCGGCCGGTTTCACTCATGCCGAGCAGCCGGATATAGGTCGGGTTGGCCGCTTTGGCTTGCTCCTCTTTTGTGAAATTCGTCAACACATGCGCGCATAGGCGTTGCAGCCTTGTCCAGGTGTATCGCTTCGTTTTGACAGCGGCGATGAAGGCGGCAAACGTTTCGGCGTGGGCGATGTGTTGCTTCAGCCGGTGTTCGATCCCTTCCTCCACGCCGGCGATGCGGCGCAAGTCGGCCTCTGTGGCGGTCAACAGCCGATATTTTAGGAGCGGAAAATACACTTCCCAATCGTGAAAGCGCCCGTATGTCTCCCGGTATTGGCGGAGTTGTTCGAGCGCAGCGGGCGGAACGTACGCCGCGATCGACTCGAGACGACCGGTTTGTCGCAATGTTTTCCGCAGGCTGGTGGCGCTCGCAATCGACGGGTGGGAAAATGATTCGTCATGATAGCCGGCGGCCAGCCGCGGAATCGTGCGCGGCATCATCGCCAGCTTGTTTTGCCAAATGGCTTTCACATACGCGAAACCAAGCACGTTGTTTGGCTTGGACAAATCAAGCGGAGCGGCGCCGAACGTTTGCCACGCTTCAGCGGCGGCTTTCGGAAAGCTTTGTCCGCGCGAAAGCCCGGTGCGGATGAGGGAATCGAACGTTTCCTTCTGTTCAAGCCATGTTTTGGCCGCGGATAAAAAAGCGGAAATTTCCCCCGATTCGCTGCCAAAGCAAAGCTCTTGGCAGCCGATCGCCGCAAGCAGCTGCACCGCCCCATGTGCGAACTGTTCAGCCGCTTGCACAGCGAAGGCGTACGGCAGCTCGATGACCACATCTACGCCGGCGGCGAGCGCCATTTTAGCCCGCGCCCATTTGGAGACGATGGCCGGCTCACCGCGCTGCAAGAAGTTTCCGCTCATAACGGCGATCAAACAGTCCGCATCTGTCTTTTGCCTCGTTTCGTTCAAATGGTGGAAATGACCGTTGTGAAACGGGTTGTATTCCACGATCACGCCGACGGCTTTCACCTTTTTTCGCTCCTTTCATGGCGATTCGCGCGGCTTGGCCGCAACGAAATGGCTGTCTATTCTATCTGAACTTAGTATGGAATAGAAAGCGGCGAAGATCAACGGCAACATGCGGTGAGGACAGCAAAAGAAACGAAGCGGTCGACCGTTTTCCGATGTCCGCGCGCCGACCGTGCATGTTCGGAATGGCATTTGGACATGATGGGAGTATGCCGTTCTTTTCCAAGGAATGAGTGGTTGTAAAGAAAAAACATTGACAAAACTAGAAACGAAACGTATAATTTTATTCGTTGCCTTGAGGTGATGATATGAAATGGACGGTCCAACAGCTTCGCCGTTTTCAACATAAGGAAATGGCGATTGATGAGACGGTCGATGTGTCTGATTTAAAACAAATTGACACGTTGATCCGCGATATTTCGCCGGTGCACGTCCAAGGAAAAGCGGATGTCGGGTCGACAAAATTCACGTTTCATTTGACATTGTCCGGAACGATGGTGTTGCCTTGCTCGCGGACGCTTGTCGATGTGACGTATCCGTTTTCCATTCAGACGACGGAGACGTTTTTTGCGGATGGCAGCGGCATCGTGGAAACCGATGAGGACACCCATATGGTGGCGGGGGACACGATTGATTTGAACCCTATCATCCGCGAGTTGATTTTGCTTGAAATCCCGTTGCAGCTGATCGCCGAAGGACCGGTTGCCGGCGGCGCGCCGCAACATGGGGAAGGATGGGACGTTCTGTCGGAAGAAGAATGGGAGAAAGCGATGCAAGAGCGGGAAAAGAAAGTAGATCCTCGCCTTGCAGGGCTGGCCAAGTTTTTCGAGGAAAAACGAGAGGAATGATCGTGAGTCGGCGTTGCCGGCCGATGGCGCCTATGGCGCACCGTCCGGCAGCCGCCTTGTGTGCCGGCGGACGGCGGCCTCGAGGTTGACTGATCCGCCGGCATGGATATGCCAAAATGCGCCCGACAAGGAGGTGGGAATGATGGCAGTACCTTTTAGAAGAACATCGAAAACGAGAAAACGGCTGCGCCGCACGCACTTTAAACTGCAAGTGCCAGGCATGGTGCAATGCCCGAACTGCGGCGAATGGAAATTGGCGCACCGCGTCTGCAAAGCATGCGGAACATACAAAGGAAGAGATGTCGTCAACAAATAATGGCCGACATCGAACGACAGGCTGTCCGAAAAGAGGACAGCCTTTTTGATTGTCTGCAAAAAATCAACGCTGTTCGTCCAGGCGGCAGTTTTTTTCGTCGTGAGGCAGGAAATTGAAGAGAACGCGCCCAATTCATTGATGAAGAAAGGAGAGACGTGCTGATGGAAGCCATGTTGGAGCATCATGACGGCATTGCGCTGTTTACGATTTGCCGTCCAGAGAAACGGAATGCGATCAATTTTGCCGTGATGGGGGCGCTTGAGGAGGCGATGGAACAGGCGGCGGCTGATCCACAGGTGAAAGTGTTCGCCATTACCGGCGCCGGCAGCGAGGCGTTTTGCTCCGGCGGTGATTTGAGCGAGTTTGGGCATTTGCGCGGCACGGAGGCAAGACAGATGCTCATGCGCATGGGAGAGCTGCTGTACAGGCTGCTGACGTTTCCGAAGCCGACGGCCGCCCTTGTCAACGGAACAGCGATGGGGGGCGGCTGCGAGCTGGCGACCGCTTGCGATTTTCGCTTTGCCAAAGAAGGAAGCCGGATCGGATTTGTGCAAGGCCGGCTTGGCATTACAACCGGCTGGGGAGGAGCGTCGATGCTGTTTGCCAAACTTCCGTACGGGCGGGCGCTTGACTTATTGCTGCGCGCCGAGCCGATGACGGCGGAGGCGATGGAAGCGTGCGGTTGGGTTGACGCCATCCTACCAGCCGAACATTGGCGCGAACAATGGCGTGAACGGCTGGCGCCTTATGCGGAGCGATCGCTTTCCGTCTTGCAGGCATATAAGGCCGCAGCCGGCGAAAAATGGCGAACAGCTTGGTTTCGAGAGCAGTTCTTCGCCGAGATCGCCCGTTGCGCCGAGCTGTGGGGGTCGGCCGAACATGAACAGGCATTGCGTCCTTTTTTGCGTAAGAAGTAATTTTTTCCTTCTACCGTTTCTACTAGCCGCATACATATAATGACAAAGCGGCGATAAGGGGGGAAGGGGATGACGGGAGTGCGTCAAGACGCATGGACGAAAGAAGAGGATGAGTTGTTGGCGAATGTTGTGCTTCAGTATATTCGCGAAGGCGGCACCCAACTGGAGGCGTTTGCCGAAGTCGGGCGGCGCTTGTCGCGGACGGCGGCAGCGTGCGGATTTCGCTGGAATTCGTGCGTTCGCAAGCAGTACAAGGAGGAGATCGAGCAAGCCAAGCAAGAACGGAAGATGCGAAAAAAAGAAACCTCATCAACGAAGGAAAGCGAGGGGCAGGCGAAGGTGGAAGCGGCAGTCAAAAGCCATTTGTCATGGGCGGAAGTGCTGGCCTTTTTGCAAGCTGAGGAGCAAAAGGCGCGCGACGCCCGACGGACGGCCGATGAAAACCGGGCGCTCAAAAATGACATGGAGCAGCTGCAGCAAATGGTAACGAAGTTGCAAATGGAAAAAGAATCGCTGCAAAAACAACTAGCTGCGATCCAGGAGGAGTATAAAACGCTGCTTTCCATTATGGAGCGGGCGCGCAAAATGGTGACAGACAGCGGGAAACCGGCGCCGAATGCAGTGGCTGAAGGCGTCGACGAAGGGTAAAGGCTGGCTTTTCGCCGGCTTTTTTTCTTAACGGAAGAAGAAGATCTCTGCTAAAATAAGGCTAACGCCATGTTGCAAGAAAGCGGGGGAGAAGGATTGAACATTGGGATTGTCGGCGGCGGAGCAATCGGATTGCTGCTCGCCGCTTATCTTGGGCGGCGCCATGGGGTGACGGTCTATACGAGGCGTCCGTCCCAAGCAAGGCAGCTTGCCGAGCATGGTGTGGCGCTGAAAAAAGATGGCGAGACATCGGTCGTGGCGGTGCGCGCGCAGCCGTTTGCTGGAGCAGAGCTGGACGAGCCGCTCGTGTTTGTGACCGTCAAACAGTACGATCTCGCTTCCGTCTGTGCGCAAATCGACGCGTTTCGCCGCGTTCGCACGCTCGTTTTTTTGCAAAACGGCATGGGGCATCTCGAGCAGTTGACGATGTTTGCCGACAAAAATGTCCTCGTCGGCGTCGTGGAGCATGGTGCCATGAAGCTGGATGACCGGACGGTGGCGCATACGGGCGCCGGAAAGCTGACACTTGCTTCCTGCTATGGTTCATTTGGCGACGCCTGGGAGCTTCGGGAAGGGGAGCGCGGCTTTCCGATCGAATGGGCCGATGATTGGGAGCGCATTCTTGTGGACAAGCTTGTCGTCAACGCAGTCATCAATCCGCTCACCGCTCTATTGCAAGTGAAAAACGGGGCGCTGCTAGAAACGGCTCCGTACCGCGATATGATGAGGCAGCTGTTTGATGAGGTGCGGAACGTGCTGCCGCTTGAAGACGCCAATCGGGCGTGGGAGCGCGTCGTCCGCATATGCCAAAAAACAGCGGACAACTATTCGTCGATGTATATGGACTTGGCGAACGGGCGCCGGACGGAGATTGACGCCATTTTGGGCTATGTGTTGAAACAAGGGGAGGCGCGCGGCGCTATGCTGCCGGTCGTCCGCTTTGTCTTTTGCGCGGTGAAAGGGAAGGAAGGGGGAGAGACGGATGGGTGATTGGCTCGCTTCGACGCTGGCGACGTTTGTGACCGCGCCGCTTCTGCTGTTTTTGCTCGTCTACTTCGGAGCACGCTTGGTCGGCAGGCGGAGGCGGGCAGCGTTTTACGCCGCGGTCAACGCTGCGACTGCTTTTTTCATCGCCGCTGTCTATTTTTTGCTGACAGTGCTGTTTGGAAAATCGTACTTCGTTCCTCTTCTTCTCTTTTTGTTTGGTCTGCACGCGGCGATCGCGCTTGGCTATTGGCGGAAAACGGCGGACTTTCGTTTGCGGACGGTGTTCCGCGTCTTTTGGCGGGCGAGTTTTCTCATTTTTGCCTCTCTTTACGCCGGGCTGCTTGTATACGGAATGGCCATGCGCGTTGCGATGAGCCTTTAGTGTGGCCGAGCAAGCTTTTTTTTCTCTTGGCCATAAACGTGCTATACTCATGAAAGAATACATAAGAAAGGGAGTTTTTCGCCATGGAAGTTCGCGAAATTCCGTTGCCAGCAGCGACGAAATTGGCGGCTGATTACATAACCGGCGCGTTTCCAGCAGAGAGCGGCTTCGCTTATGCCCAGGCGGACGATGAAGCGTTTTGTCGGCGGTTGGCCTATTTGCAAGGAAGAACCTATGACCGAGAAGGGCTTGCCGACTATTTGCGCGCTTATCACCGGCGCTTCTCGGCGAGTGTGGCTACGATGGCAAACATTGAGAAACTGCGCAACGAGCGAAGCGTCGTCATTGTCGGCGGGCAGCAAGCCGGGCTGTTGACTGGGCCGCTGTATACGATTTATAAGATCATCACCATCATCCAGCTTGCCAAAGAGCAGGAACGAAAATTGGGCGTCCCGGTCGTGCCGCTGTTTTGGATCGCCGGCGAAGATCATGACATCGCGGAAATCGATCATGTCTATGTCGTTGAGGAAGGAGAAGTAAAAAAAGCAGCGTACCCACACAAAACGAACGAAAAACGGATGGCTGCCGATGTGCTGCTGGACCGGATGGCTGCGAAAGAGTGGATCGAGCGCGTCGTCAAAACGTATGGGGAAACGGACGTGACGAATGAGCTGCTCTTCTTTTTGTCATCGTGTCTTGATGAGGCGCGCACGTTTGTCGACTTTTTTGCCGCCATTGTGCTCCGGTTGTTCGCTGATCACGGTTTAGTTGTTTTGAACGCTGGCGATGCGGCGGTGCGGCCGCTTGAGCGCCGCTTTTTCGCCGCGCTCATTGAACGCCATCGCGATGTGACGGCCGTGGTGCTCGCTCAGCAAGAGGCGTTGCGCGCGCTCGGATATGCGCCGCTGATTGAAATCGGTCGTGACGCGGCCAACTTGTTTTATTACGACGGCCGTGAACGTTCGCTTTTGCAGTATGATGAGGAACGCGGCCTGTTTCACAATAAAGCGGGAACTCTCGTTTGGACAAGAGAAGAGCTGCTTGAGCTTGCCGAAACGAATCCGGCCCGTTTCAGCAACAATGTCGTCACCCGTCCGCTCATGCAAGAGCATTTGCTGCCGACGCTCGCTTTCGTTGCCGGACCGGGGGAGATCGCTTATTGGGCGGAATTGAAAGAGGCGTTTCCGCTTTTCGACCTAGAAATGCCTCCGGTCGTGCCGCGTCTGCAGGCGACAATCGTCAGCCGTTCGCTGCAAACCGACCTGTCCGATATCGGCCTTGAGGTGGCTGATGTATTGTCCGGGCGGCTCGATGAAGCAAAGCGGGAGTGGCGGGAGGCGACCGCTCAAGCGCCGCTTGCTTCGGCGTTTGCCAAAGCGAAGGCGGACATTGACGCGGCGCACCGGCCGCTCCGTGAGCTTGGGGTGGCGATTGACCGCGGATTGGAGGGATTGGTGGCGAAAAATGCCGCCATCATTCAGGCGCAAATCGAGTTTCTTCAGCACGCGCTCGAGCGGGCGCTGTTGCGCAAACATGAGGCGGAGCGGCGGAAATTTTGGCGCATCGAGACGTCGCTTCGGCCGAACGGTGCGCTCCAGGAGCGGGTTTGGAACGTGTTTTATTACATCAACCGCTACGGATTTGATTTTGTAGAAAAACTTTTGGACATTCGCAGTCCTGGCAATGGAATGCATAAAATTGTATATATGTGAGGCTTTTTCAAAGAAAAAGTCGAAAAGAAACATCCTGCTTTGAGCAGGATTTTCTTTTTTGTGAAATGAATTGTAAAAAAA
>NZ_ATCO01000099.1:0-19760 GCF_000422025.1 Geobacillus sp. WSUCF1
CGAGTCCGCCAAGTTCCCCGACGATGCGCGGCATGGCCGTTCCGACAATCGTCCCGTCCAACGCCGCAAAGAGCATCGCAATAATGAGCCCGGTGATCAGCAACGGGCGATGACGAATAGTGCTCGTCGGCACTGCTATCGCTTTTTCCATACTTCTCTCTCCCATCCGTTTTGTCGTTGGTATTCATCCATTTCTTTGACCAATGCATCCAAAGCCGACGCCAGTTGAGGCGCCTGTTGATGCCGCAAATACAACAGCAGCGCTTCGACGATATAGGCACGCGGCGGCTCATTGCGCCCAAGCAGCTCCTCCTCCAGCGCCGCTATGGCTTCCAGCACATCGTTCCCCTGCTTCGGATTGAGTCCATTGGCGGCCTCCCGGACGGCGGCGAACGCCGAAGCCAGCCGCTCCCGCTGACGCTCGCGCTCACGCTTCTCCAGTTCCATCCATGGCGCAAGCGCCTCCTCGGTCAAAAGCGGGCGCTCATCAGCCGTGAAGCTGGCGACAATCGCATCAATGCGCCGCACAAGAAAACGAGCTGCCTCGTCCGCATCAAACGCCTCCTCGCGAAAAAAGAAGTAAAACAAATATTGCCGGATGATGCCGTTCGTCATCATGGCCACATCATACACATACGGACCAACCGCCTCGCCATAGACCTCCGCTAGGCGCGTGCAATACCATAAAAAAAGGCGCCCATGCTGGCGGAACATATACCGTTCCACTTCCGGATTGACTTTCGGCAATTGCTCCGACATCATCATACGCAAAAAGTCTTTGTACTCGCGAATGTGAGAAAAATGGGCCGCCAGCTGGCGGACAAACCGCTCTTTTTCCGTCCCTTCCCCGCCGTCCGCCATGAAATCAGCGACCATTTTTTCGCTGTAGTAGCGGAGCACCGAAAGCAACAACTCCTCCTTTGAGGCGAAATGGTGATAAAACGCTCCTTTGGAAATCCCCCACGCCTCGACCAAATCTTGAATGGAAGTGGTGTGATACCCTTTTTCAGCAAACAATTTCAACGCCGCCTCAATAAATTGGGCGCGCCGCTCATCCATGGCAGCCACTCATTCCTTTCCCATTCGTCCTCATCCACTGCCGATACGACGGCAGCAGCGCGCGCGGTTTCACGACATCAACCCGTACGCCGCGCTGTTGCAGCCATTCTACCAACCGTCGAACATGGATCATTGTCCTCGCCTCCATATCACTTATGACCAAATGGTCAAACTAATTATAAACCAACGTCATAAAGATACGCAACTCAAAAACGATTTTTTTTTGACCAATAGGTCGATTTTTTGCTAATTCCGTTGAACAATCGGTCAATATCCCTTCCTTCAAACAAAAAACGGCCCACCGCCTGATTGAAGACGGTGAACGGCCGTCCTTGCTATTCGATCGCCCTCGCCGCAAGCGCCAACGCACCTGCAATGCCGGCGTTGTCGCCAAGCCCTGGGAGGACGATGTACTCATCGATCTTCTCGAGAATCGCTTCGTGCTGAATATAGCCGCCAAGCAATTCCTGCACATGACGGCGCACAAGCGGCAGCACGTGCGTCTGCTTCATGACGCCCCCGCCCGTGATCACCTTTTTCGGCGATAAAATGAGGATGTAGTTGGCAATCGCTTGGGCAAGATAAAAGGCTTCCAACTCCCATACTTCATGGCGGTCCGCCAATTCCGCCCCCTTTTTCCCCCAGCGCCGCTCAATCGCGGGGCCAGACGCCATCCCTTCCAAACAGTCGCCATGATACGGGCAAATGCCGGCAAACGCGTCATCCGGATGGCGGCGGACCAACATGTGGCCCATCTCCGGGTGAAGCAGCCCATGCAACAGGCGGCCCTCGACGATTGCCCCAACGCCGATACCCGTTCCGACCGTCATGTACAGGCAGCTGTCAAGCCCTCGCGCCGCCCCCCAGCGCTGCTCGCCGAGCGCCGCCGCGTTGACATCCGTGTCAAAGCCGATCGGCACGGGAAAATGTTGCTTTATCGCGCCGACAAAATCGAAGTTTCGCCACGCCTGTTTCGGCGTGCTCGTAATGTACCCATACATCGGGCTGTCCGGGCGCAAATCAACCGGGCCGAATGACCCGATCCCGATCGCCTCCACGTTGTGGGGGCGGAAAAAATCGATAACGTGCGCCATCGTCTCTTCCGGCGCCGTCGTCGGAAACACCGCCCGCTCATGAATGTTCCCTTGTTCATCGCCGATGGCGCAGACAAATTTTGTGCCTCCGGCTTCAATGGCTCCAAGCATCCTATGCGTCCCCTTCCTTTTTGATCATTCCTTTTTTAGTTTACCTTGAAGCATGACTATTTGGAATCCCTTTCACAGCAAAGTCGCCGCACGCCAAACGGAAGGGGAAAAACGGGTGCCGCATTCTAGCGAACAGATGTCCATCACCGTTTTGCACACAAGATGGAGAAATTTGCAAAAAGGCGATTGACACATCATCTGTTGCGTGATACGATATCGAAAAACCAAGTATTCCTATATGAATTATAGAGGAGTGTGTTGCCATGCCTGATATCGTTATTCTCAACGGAAACCCATCGTCCACGTCCCGCCTCAATGGACTCATTGAGTATGCCGAACAGGCTTTGCGGCAGAAGGGATTCGCCATCGAACAAATTCGCGTAGCCGACTTGCCGGCCGATGATTTGGTGCGGGCTCGCTTTGACAGCCCCGCCATTGCAGCCGCCAACCAAAAAGTAGAGAAGTCTCATGGCATCATCATTGCCAGTCCCGTTTTCAAAGCCTCCTACACAGGAATATTGAAAGCGTACTTGGATTTGCTGCCGCAAAAGGGATTGCAGCACAAAGTCGTCCTTCCGTTGTTCATCGGCGGCTCCCTTGCCCATTTGCTCGCGATAGACTACGGATTGAAACCTGTTCTGTCCGCCTTGGGAGCGCGCTACTTGTTGGGCGGCGTCTACGCTGTCGATCAATGGGTTACCCGTCTTCCGGAAGGGGGCTACTCGCTGCCTGAAGAATTGAAGCGCCGGCTTGATGAAAGCTTATCAGAATTGGGCTCCGCCCTTCATCTGTCTGTTTCTAGCTCGTTGTAAGAAGCGATTTCACCCACTCACCCTTATCGTGCAAGCAGATTGCCCCTGTCGGACAATCTGCCTTTTTTATAAGGGAAAAAGAGAACGTCGAGGGGAGGAAACAAGATGGATTTGCGAACCATCCGAACATTTCAAGCGGTCGTGAAACACCGTAGTTTCCAACGAGCAGCTGAAGAATTGAACTATGCACAATCAACCGTTACCACCCATATCAAAAATTTGGAATCCGAGCTCGGCGTCACCCTCATCGAACGGGGCAAATCGTTTCAGTTGACTGAAGCAGGCCGATTGCTCAGCGAAAAAGGAGCGTTTTTGCTAAAAAGCTTCGAGCACTTGCAAAAAACCTTGAAAGAGTGCATCGAGGGCGAAGGAGGCGTCATCCGCATCGGAGCAATGGAACCGACAGCCAGCTATCGTCTGCCTGCCTGGCTGAGCGCTTTCCGGAACAAGCACCCTGCTATTTCGTTCAATATCCAAATTCATAGCAACCAAACGCTTATCGACATGGCCGAGCGTGGAGACATTGACATCGCCATTTGCGCAACTCCGGAATCGTTAACAGGGACAAGCTTCGAACCATTGTTTTCCGAGGATGTCGTGCTTCTTGTTCCTTCTTCCCACCCGTTGGCCAAACGTTCATCGATCGATCTTCACGACTTAGCCTATGAGCGCCTCCTTGTGACAAGCGCTGCTTGCCCATTTCGGCGCCATTTGGAAAAAAAGTTGATTGAACTCGATATTCAACCATTGTATGAAACCGAAGTGAGCAATATGTTGGCGCTAAAATACTACGTTCATGCGGCGCTTGGTGTCGCGGTGGTTCCAAAAATCTCCGTCACCCCTCCTCCCGAAGGAACAGTGGCGCTGCCAATTGTCGATTTTCGCCATGGACTGACCGTCGGCATCTTGCGACGATTTGCGAGTGGAGCATGCCATCCGGCAACGGAAACATGGATTCGTTTTTTGCTGGACCACTATGCGGGAGAACGTTGTACAGATCTTCATATTTTTTTGAACCATCGCTTCTATTTTTTCAATTTTACAAACGGAAGTTGCTCCTTTATATTTTTATTAAACCTATTGAATTACTATGAAATTATATGGAGGGAGCAAGGATGATCATAGCTCTTGTGATCGACGAACAGGAGAACGTTGTCTCCATCATGGAAGGAGCAATCATTCGCCTTTATGACACGGATTCACAAACGTACGAAGACTATCCGAATATCGCCAAGCAACAGCAAGAGGGGCGCCGCAGTGCAGTTCTCCGTTTCGCCAAAGAAAAAGGGGCCGATGCCTTCGCTGCTCCGCCGAATACGTTTTGTGAACGGTCCTACGCTCAAGCTGTCGAGCAGCACGTCCAATTTTATTTGTTGGGACATCCGATTTCGTTCCGAGAGTTCGAAAAGCGGTGGCAAAATGGTTCACTTTCATCAAGCGATCGGCTGCCAGCGGAAACAATTGTTCCTAGCTGACAAGGACGGTGCGCAATCAAAGCGAGAACGCTCTACTCTCTTTTCCCTTTCTGAAGACGATCCAAAGGAGGAGAAAAAATGGTCGAATTTATTACGATGGCCCCGACATCCGGAGACAGTACGTTCGTCGGTCTTGGCAACAATTCGACAAACGTAAACAGCTGGACCGGGACAGACGAGAATCCGGAGCGTCCGCCGACGGTAGAGTACATTGAAGCGATTGCCAAAGCAGCAGAAACCCATGGTTTTTCTACATTGCTGTTGCCGACAGGTGCAGGCTGCCTTGATTCGTTGGCTGTCGCAGCTTATCTCGCAGCGCGAACGACCAAATTGCGCCTTCTGTTCGCCGCCCGTCCTGGCGCCACTTCACCTGCTATTTTTGCCAAACAGTTGGCGACGATCCATGTTTGGACAAATGGACGGGCGTTGCCCAATATCGTGACAGGCGGTTCACCGGTCGAATTAGCGGCTGAGGGGGATTTTCTTGACCATGACACGCGGTATGAACGGACGAGGGAATACATCCATCTGTTGAAGCAACTGTTCACCCTCCCTTCCGTCACGTATGAAGGACGATTTTACCGTCTCGAAAACGCCTCGCTGTTCCCCAAACCCGCACAGCGCCCGCCGATTTATTTCGGAGGAGCCTCAGACATTGCCAAGGAAGTAGCGGCGCAAGTGGCGGATGTGTACATGATGTGGGGAGAGACATTCGAACGAATGAAAGAACGAATCGAAGAAATGAAACAAAAAGCAGCTGGTTACGGGCGAACGCTCCAATACAGCATCTCCTTTCAAGTCGTGCTGGGTGAAACCGAACGAGAAGCATGGGAACGAGCGGATGCGTTAGTCAGCCATCTATCCGAGTCAGCGAAGCAAAAAAAAAGATGAACTGATTGAAAAAGGTGATTCGGTTGGCGCAAGGCGATTACACGAATTGATGAAAACAAGCGCAAAACGGCGTTTCCAAATCGGTCCAAACTTATGGACCGGGCTCACACAAGTGTTGTCGGGCAATTCCATCGCTCTTGTCGGCACCGCTGATCAAATTGCCGACCGGCTTATTGAATTCATCGATCTTGGCTTTGATTATGTATTGTTGCGTGGGTTCCCACATTTGGAAACGATTGAGCAAGTGGGAGCCTCTGTGATTCCGCTTGTTCGGGAGAAGCTTCAGCAGGCGAAGTTGTTTCATCATTGACAGGGGGGACGGAAGTTGAGAGGCAACCGTCGACTGGCAACATTGTTGCTTTTCCTATTCTTATGGGTTTTGTTGAGCTGCAGCCATGAAAAACAGCAAACACACAATAGTTCATTGACCGAGATTCGCATCGGCTACCAAAAAGGCGGAACCATCTTGTTGATGAAACATGAACATAAGCTACAAAAACAGCTCGAACAGGAAGGATATCACGTAACTTGGTCGGAATTCAACACCGGCAGCTCGATTCTGGAAGCACTCAACACTGGAAGCATTGATTTCGCTGTAGCCGGAGATATTCCTTCCATCTTCGCCCTCGCTAAAGGGGCACAATTTCGCTATATCGCTGGAGAGCCGTCATCTCCAGCCTCTGAAGGGATCATCGTACGCAAAGGACTCGACCTTTCTTCACTAGCTGACTTAAAAGGGAGAAAAATTGCCCTCAATAAGGCATCTATCGCCGAATATCTGTTGGTCAAAGCCCTGCATTCTGTCGGTCTGTCGCTTCGGGATGTACAACCTGTATATTTGAATCCACCAGACGCCAGCTTGGCTTTAGAAAAAGGAGAAGTCGACGCATGGGTTGTCTGGGATCCTTTTTTATCCGTAGCTGAAAGCAAAGGACATACATTATTAAAAGATGGAACGGGCATCGTTCCCTATCGCACCTTTTATTTCAGCTCACCTGCTATGACGGACAGCCATCCGGATATTGTTCGTCAATTCGTCCAAGCATTGCAGAAGTCAGGAGAACAAATCCGCCGCGATCCGACAGAAGCTGCACAGCTGCTTCATGAAGCCACGAATTTGCCTGTCGACACATGGATTCACGTGTTGAAAAAACGACAATCTACTGTCCACTGGATCGACCCTCAAGCGGTTCGCGACTTGCAGCAAGAAGCAGACGACTTGCGCGCGATCGGTTTCATTGAAAAACACGTGTCCATAGAAGACGTTGTCTGGAAACCAACAAACAAGTAAAGGGGCTGAGCCACATGAAACGACGACACATCAAGCTTGGACTGTTTCTTATGGGCGTCGGCCATCATATCGCCGCATGGCGACACCCCGATGTGCGGCCGGAATGGTGCGAAGATTTCGCGTTTTTTCGCCGTCTTGCGGAAATCGCGGAACAAGGGAAGCTGGACATGCTGTTTGTCAGCGACGGACTCGCCATTGAGCCGTTGTCTCACCCTGCCGAGATCGTCCGGCTCGAGCCGTTCACATTGCTCGCCGCTTTAGCAGCCGTGACCAGCCGCATCGGGTTGGCCGGCACAGCTTCGACCACATACAACGAACCATTTCACATCGCGCGGAAATTTTCCTCGCTCGACCATATTAGCCGCGGGCGAGCCGCTTGGAACATCGTTACGTCCTACTATGAGGAAGAAGCGTACAATTTCAGCCGAACGGCTCATTTGGAACATCAGCTGCGCTATGAGCGGGCGCGCGAATTTGTCGATGTCGTCAACGGTCTGTGGGAAAGTTGGGATGAAGAGGCGCTGATTCGCGATCCATCATCTGGAATCTACTTTCATCCAGAGAAGTGGCGGCCGTTGAACCATCATGGAACCCACTTCTCGGTGTGCGGGCCGCTGAACTCTTCCCGTCCGCCGCAGGGAAAACCCGTCTTGATTCAAGCCGGCTCATCACAAGACGGCATCCGTTTCGCCGTCCATGTTGCGGAAGTCGTGTTCACCGCCCAATCGACATTAGCGGACGCCCAACGTTTTTACCAAACGGTGAAACAAGAAGCCGCACGGATCGGACGCGATCCTGATCATCTATTGATCATGCCAGGCGTAGCGCCTTACATCGGGCGAACGGAACGAGAAGCGCAAGAGCAATATGAACAATTGCAAAAGTTAATCGTTCCGGAGGTCGGGTTGGCATTTTTATCTGACTACTTAGGGGGCATCGACTTTTCAGGCTATTCACTCGATGATCCGCTTCCCGACGACATTCCTGAAACAAACGGGAATCAAAGCCGGCGCCAGCTTATCATTGATTTAGCGCGCCGCGAACGCTTGACCATCCGCCAACTGTACGAGCGAATCGCTGGAGCGCGAGGGCACTTTACCATCATCGGAACGCCTGAACAAGTCGCTGATCAACTTGAACAGTGGTTTCGCCAAGGAGCGGCGGACGGGTTTAATCTTATGTTTCCGTACTATCCGCATGGACTGTCGCTGTTTGTCGAGCATGTGATCCCGATTTTGCAAAAGCGCGAGTTATTCCGTCGCGACTATGAAGGAACCACATTGCGCGACCATCTAGAACTGCCCATGCCCAATCCGATCCGTGTATAAGGAGTGATTTTATTGGTGCTTCCTGATCTGATTCCCTACTTAGCGAATGATTTGTCCCGATTGTTTGTCAAAACGGAGCGCCACGAACAACTGTTGCAACAAGCCTCTATGCTTGCGGAACAATTCCGTCCGAACATGCGGCGCATTGATGAGGAAGGAGCGTTTCCATTTGAACATTTCCAACTTTTGAAAGAGACCAACTATTTAGCCCTGACCGTTCCAGAAGAATACGGGGGTCAATCATTGTCTTTATACGAATTGATCCTCGTGCAAGAGCGCCTAAGCCAAGGCGATGCTTCCACCGGGTTGTGCGCAGGCTGGCATTTAGGTCTTGTGTACGATATTCGGGAACGCCGCACATGGAATGCGCGCACGTTTGCGTGGCTTTGCAGGGAAATCGTGAATCGAAAAGCCGTCATCAATCGGCTGGCCACCGAAGAAGCAACAGGAAGCCCGACTCGAGGAGGAAAACCGATTACAACCGCAGTGAAACGCGATGGAAAATGGATTCTGACGGGGAGAAAATCATTTGCCTCCATGGCGGAAGCGTTGGACTACTCATTGGTCACAGCCGTCATCGCCGATACGGGGAAAGTCGGGTTTTTCCTCGTCGATCATCGAAGCGACGGGATTCGCATTGAAAAAACGTGGGATATGATCGCCATGCGGGGGACAAGAAGCGATGACGTCATTTTCGATCATGTCGAACTGCCCACCGATGCGTTAGTCGAACTCGATCAATTAGAGTTCGTCAAAGGCGGGGGGAGCCGTGCTTGGCTTTTGCACATTCCCGCTTGCTACTTAGGGGCTGCCATCGCTGCCCGAAATTACGCCATTTCGTTTGCTTCGCACTATCAGCCGAACAGCGTATCCGAACCGATCATTCATCTGCCGCATGTTCGACAGAAAATAGCGGAAATGGATATGGAACTGTGGAAAGCCCGTCACGTTCTTTATTTTACCGCCGAAAGATGGGACGCCATTCCAGAAAAACGTTCAGCAATGGACCGAGAATTAGCATTAGCCAAGTACATTGCGTTAAACAGCGCCAACCGTGTCGTCGATTTGGCCATGCGCATCGCCGGGGCGAAAAGTTTGCACCGCTCCAATCCGTTGCAACAATACTATCGTGATGTGCGGGCGGGGTTGCACAATCCACCCATGGAAGATGCGGTCGTAGAATTGTTTGCATCGCATGCCATTCCGAATGGCGCTGCAATCGTTCACAACACCGGCATCCATCCGTCACCCATCCGTTGAAAGGAGGAAACAAGCCATGGATCGTCCTTTACTATTCAATGCCTTTGAGATGGCAAGTGCGATGCACAACGCCCATGGCCTATGGAAACATCCCGACAGCGAACGTCACCGCCGCTACAAAGAACTTCCCTACTGGGTGGAAATGGCGAAGCGGTTGGAAGCAGGGCTGTTTGACGCCGTTTTTTTCGCTGACGTTCTCGGGGTATACGATACTTATCGCCAAAGCCCATCCCCATCGATTCGTGATGGAATGCAGTTTCCATTAAACGATGCTTCATTGATCATTCCTGTTATGGCAAGCGTCACCACTCATCTTTCGTTCGTGTTAACGGCAAGCACGACTTATGAACATCCGTTTCATATCGCCAGAAGGTTTTCCACTTTGGACCATCTGACAAGCGGACGAATTGCATGGAATATCGTGACTTCTTACTTGCCAAACGCAGCCGCCAACTTCGGACTGGAGAAGATGATTGCCCACGACCAGCGATATGAAATCGCCGATGAGTTTTTGGAAGTGGTCTATCAGTTGTGGGAAGGAAGCTGGGAAGATGGCGCATTTGTCGAAGATCGGACAGCAGAAGTACTGATTGATCCAGACAAAATTCATCCGATCTGCCATCGGGGGCCTTTCTTTGCCGTCAAAGGCCCGCATTTATGCGAACCTTCTCCACAGCGAACACCTGTGTTATACCAAGCTGGTTCCTCAGAGAGGGGAAGAGCGTTTGCGGCCAAACATGCAGAATGCGTTTTCGTCGGTGCACCTTCTGCTGAGCGGCTGCGAGCCTACATCGGGGACATTCGCCGCCAAGCGGAACAATGCGGGCGTGATCCCGAGCAGCTCAAATTTTTCACCTTTCTGACCGTCATTGTGGGTAAAACGTCAGAGCAGGCGGAAGCCAAATTCGAACAATTGCGCCGCCTTTGGAGCGCCGATGCCGCCAAGGCTCAGTTCAGCGGAGCGAGCGGCTATGATTTGGCTGAATATGAAGGAAAGCCAGCCCATGAACCATTTTTGTTCCGTCCCACCGACCACGGACATTACAAAGCGGCTTCGCTAACCAAAGACGCTACAAAACCGCTGACAATCGGTGAGGCGTTGCAAAAAGCCGGAACGCTGACGAGAGAGTCGGTCATCATCGGAAACCCGACACAAGTCGCGGATGCGATTGAAGAGCGGGCCCGCCGCTCTGGAGTGGACGGGTTCAACCTCGTCCATCTTGTCACCCCCAAGGATTTGGATGACTTTATCGAATATGTCGTTCCCATCTTGCAACGGCGTGGACTGTACAAAACCGCCTACACAGACGGCACTTTGCGGGAGAAGCTGTTCGGGGGCGGAGCGCGGCTGCCGAGTCACCATCCCGCTGCCGCCTTTCGCTCCATTGGAGTTCATGCAAAGAGCTCATGATACGATCCATCAGTTCATGAAAGAAGGGGTGATCGAAAACCACATGCTCATTTTCGGTCAACCCCTTCGCCACTTTTGCTATATGTTTGTCTTATGAAAAACGGCTTGTTTCGCCTGGCTTTTCACCTCTCTCATCTTGTTCTCTCCTCCCCGCTCTGGGCGTTGGGAAAGCCAAGCAGCCGTAATGTCGAATAGTTGGCGCCTTGCCGAAATCGCGGAAAACGTATGGTCGGCTTCTGCAATCACATGGCTCCAAAATCGTGAATCAAGCCGTTTTCCAAACGCCTCCCGATACACATCCGCATATGCAACGGGAATATCGTGATCAGCCGTGCCATGAACCAAAAGAACATCACCAGAAAACTGTTCTGCTGCCTTCAGCGGATTCGCATGAGCAAGCGATGCAAAAAAGGAAGGGGGCAATACATATCCACGGTGCTCCACCGTTTCTGCATCGACTTGTCCTCGCCCTTGTGTGGCAATGCGGACGATATCTTGATAGGGATAGGCCACAGGCGCCCACAGCACCAATCGGTCGACACGCCGATCCAATGCAGCTGTGGCCGTCGCCACCGCCCCTCCCAAACTATGGCCGAGAAGCACAAGCGGTCGACGTTCAAATGACGGAATGCGTTCCACTGCACAAATAACATCTCTCGTTTGTCGAATGAAATCATCAAATCGGTTGTTTCCGTACTCTCCGCTGCTCTCCCCGCAACCAGCATAATCAAAACGGACGACTCCGGCTCCGGCCGACGCAAATCGTTCCGCTGCTTGGACAAACAACCGATCCACACCAATCCGCGTACCGATAAACCCATGACAAATGACAACAACAGGCGCATCATCATGATCAACCGACACGGGTGGATCATGAATCGAAACCGCCAAACGTTCCCCTCCGCTCTCAATATATTGGAATTGAATCAACTGCTCTCTCCCCTTTCACCTGCCTTTAATTCATAGTAAATAAATAAGAATACTATGTTTATGTTATTTTACTACGCTTTTGCATAGCCGTCAACCGTCTCTGATCCTAGCCACAGGCAACCATCGGCTGACACACTAAAGGTTGCCAACAAAAGCACTATCTTCTTTACCTGAAAAGAAGATGCCCCTAAAAGCGGAGGGCACCTTTCATCACACTTGTATACATTTCCAAAAAGCAACAGCCTCCGTAAGTAAAATCGACGCAACGGGTGCACCTTCTTTTTTGCTCACCCCTTCACCGATCCGGCAAGCAAGCCGCGGACGAAGTATTTGCCGAGGAAGATGTACACAAGCAACGTCGGCAGTGCGGCGAGCAAGGCTCCTGCCATTTGCACGTTCCATTGCACGATTTGGCTGCCGGATAAGTTTTGCAGGGCGACCATGATCGGCTGTTTGTCGGATGTCGTGATCGTCACCGCGAACAAAAACTCGTTCCAAATGTTTGTAAACTGCCAAATCGCCACGACGACGAACCCGGTAATCGACAGCGGAAGCATAATATACCGGAAAATGCGGACAAATCCCGCGCCGTCGATTTTCGCCGACTCGATCATCTCATCCGGTATCGCGGCGTAAAAATTGCGGAACATGAGCGTCGTAATCGGAATGCCGTAGACGACATGGACGAACACGAGCCCCGGAATCGTGTTGTACAGCCCGATTTCGCGCAAAAACTGGATGAGCGGAATGAGAATGCTTTGATACGGGATGAACATGCCGAACAAAATGAGCGTAAAGAGCGTATCCGCTCCTTTAAACTTCCATTTCGACAGCACGTAGCCGTTGAGCGCCCCAAGCAGCGCGGAGAGCAGCGTCGCCGGCACGACGAGCAAAATCGAATTCCAAAAGTTCGGGGCGAGCTTGTCAAAGGCTGTGGCGTAGCTGCTCCAATCGATCGTTGACGGCAGTTTCCACATGTCGGCCAGTGTCACTTCATCAAGCGGCTTCAAGCTCGTGGCGACCATGACATACACCGGCATGAGGAAAAACACGCTCATGGCGATGGCCAATGCGTACAAAAACGGCCGCGCCCACACGGATCTCGCCATCACGATCCCCCCTTCCGGCTTGAGATAAGATACGGAACGATAAAGATGGCGACCGACAGCAGCATCACGATCGCAATCGCCGCGCCGTTGGCGTAATAGTTGCCGCGGAACGTCGTTTCAAACATGTATACGCCCGGCACATCGGTGACAAAGTTCGCCCCCGGCCCGGTCATGGCGTAAATCAAATCGAAAATTTTCAGCGAAATATGGGCCATAATGATGATGACGCTGACGGTGATCGGCCGCAGCAGCGGCAAAATGATTTTCCAATACAATTGAAACTCGGTCGCTCCGTCCATCCGCGCCGCTTCCCGCACTTCATCCGGAATGGCGCGCAGGCCGGCGAGATACATCGCCACCGCAAATCCGGTCATTTGCCAGACGGCCGCCACGACAACAGCAACGATGGCGACAGGAACGCCAAATTCGATTTTCCCCCAATGGAATCCGCCAAGGATGTTCGTATCCGTATACCATTTTCCATCAAGGCCAAGCGGTTTCAAAAATAGATTCACACCCGTTGACGGGTTGAACAGCCATTGCCACACGACTCCGGTGACGACAAAGGACAAAGCCATCGGGAAAAAGAAAATATTGCGGAACAGCGACTCGCCGCGCAGCTTTTGGTCAAGCAAAATGGCAAGCAGCTGGCCGAGCACGATGACGGCGGCGATAAACAACACCGTAAACACGAGCGTATTGCGCAAGTCGGCCTGGAAGCGGAAATCATGAAACAAATACAGATAGTTTTTCAACCCGGCAAACGACCAATCCGGTACAAGGGAGTTCCAGTTGCTCAACGACACATACCCCGTCCAGCCGATAAACCCGTACACAAATAAGAAAATCAGTACGACCGACGGCGCCAAAAACGCCGCTGCCAGCCAATGATCGGCCGTCCATTTCCGCTTTTTCCGCACCGCCGGGACGGCCGTTGCCTTCTCCGTCGTTGTGACGTTGACCGTTTCCACTACGATTCCTCCTCATGATGGCGAAAAGGGGAAGAGAATGGCTCCCGTCCCCTTTTCTCCATTATTTCTTCAGTTCTGCTGCAGCCGAAGCCAACGTGTCGATGAACGTCTTCACATCTTTTTGCGTCACGAAAATGTTGACGGCCTGATTCACCTTCGTGACAAACCCTTCCGGCGCTGCGGAGCCGTGGGCTAAGCTCGGCGCCAATTCGGCTGTTTTGAAGTCTTGCATCGTTTGTTTGCCGTATTCATCGTACTTGGACGGATCCGCGTCGATGCGGGCCGGGATGGAGCCTTTCAGCGGGTTGAACGCATCTTGCCCTTCCACCGAGCCAAGCACCGCTAAAAATTTCTTTACATCATCCGGGTTTTTCACGCCTTTCGGCAGGCCGAACGTATCGGTAATGACCATAAACTTGCCTTCCGTATTCGGCACTGGCACATAGCCGAAGTCTTGGTTCACCTTCAATTTCAAATCGTTGACAAAATAGCCTTTCACCCAATCGCCCATCACGTACATGGCCGCTTTTCCTTCGGCAACGAGCTGGGCGGCGTCTTGCCAGTTGCGCGAGCTATGGTCTTCGTTAATATAGCCAAGCATTTTCTTAAACGTCTCAACGGCTTGTTTCACTTGTGGGTCGTTAAACGACAATTCGCCCGTCCAAAGCTTCTTGTAGTTTTCCGTTCCAAGCGTGCCAAGCAGCACGTTTTCAAACAGGTGCGTCGCCGCCCACGGCTCTTTGTCGCCCAAGGCGAGCGGCGTAATGCCTTTTGCTTTCAGCTTATCCGCCGCTTGGAAAAACTCGTCGAACGTTTTCGGCGGCTGGAGTCCGTTGTCGGCAAAGATTTTTTTGTTGTACCAGAGCACGTTGCCGCGGTGAATGTTGACGGGCACGGAGTAAATGTTGCCGTCTTTGCTTACCATATCGATAAGCGCTTTCGGGAATTTGTCCATCCAGCCTTCTTTTTCATACAAATCGTTGAGCGGCTCCATTTTGCCAGCCGCAACCCAGCCTTCATTCAGCTCCGCTCCGCCGTGCACTTGGAACGTTGATGGCGGGTCGTTCCCTTGCATGCGGCTCGCCAACACCGCCTTGGCGTTCGTTCCGGCCCCGCCGGCGACTGCGGCGTTTTCGACTTTAATATCCGGATATTTTTCTTGGAACAGTTTGATGAGCGCTTTTAAGCCGTCTTCCTCGCCGGCTCCCGTCCACCAGCTGAAAATCTCGAGTTTCTCTCCCGCTTTTTGGCTGCCTTGTTTGGCGTGATCGGATGAAGAGTTCGAGCTGCTGCAGCCTGAGAGCGCCATCCCAATTCCAAGCGCCAACGCCAGCCATGCGGATGCTTTCTTTCTCATGGTTCTCCCCCTTTGTCTTTTGTTTTTGAAACCCCTTTCAACATCGAGTGTACCATGCGCTGTCCAGCAAACGGCGGCTTGATTTCTTCACTTTTTTGCGTTTTTCTTCACTTTTTTGTTTTCCGTTCTCCTGTCAGGCAAGCGGTGCAGCGGACAGCCATTTCGCTTTTATGGCGCGAAAAAAGCCCGTCTCCCCATCCAGGGGGCGGGCTTCGTTTCAGACGCCGGAAGAGGGCGGGGCAGCCTGCTTTGTCTGCGGGACTTACCTTTTGACTTGCCATGCACCTTCCTTGTTGGAGACAGCACTCCCCTTGTCAGCGCGCCTGCACTTTTTTCCGGTATTCGCTCGGCGACAGGCCGGTCTGCTTTTTAAAGACGCGGCTAAAATAGTTGGGATCGTTGTAGCCGACTGAAAAACAAATTTCTTTTAAGCTTTGGTCCGTCCCAGCCAGCGCTTCTTTCGCCCGTTCGATGCGCACGTTCGTCACGTAGTCGATAAAGGTGATGCCAAAGTGCTCTTTGAACAGTTTGCTGAAGTAGTACGGGCTCATCCCGGCTTGTTCCGCCACTTCTTCAAGCGTCAGCGGCTTGGCGTAGTGGCGGTCAATGTAGTCTTTCGCTTTGCCGAGTTTGCCGTAGGCTTGCTGCTGGCGCCAAACCTCGAGATCAGCGGCGATGCGGTCCAGTTCATCAAGCGCCGCCCGCTTCAATTCTGCCGCCGACCGGCAGGAAGCAAAGGAAGCGAGCCGCTCATAACGAATGCCCAGCTCCGATAGAAGACGCCCGAGCCACACAAAGGTCTCTTCCGCTTTGCGACCGGCGGCCGGCAGTGAATGAGAAGAGGCCAGTTCCTCTATATACGTCAGACAAATTATCCGGGCTTGCTCGATGTCGCCAAGGCGCAGCGCTTCAAACAGCTGTTTATCCCGTTCCGCTTCCCCGCCGGCGCGCGTCGCTTCCGCCGGCAGAAACCCCACTTGTGCTTTTTGCCGGTCGGCGTAATAATGAGCGGCCGACAGCGCCTCATAGTACGAGGAACGAAGTTGGTCAAGGCGGGAAAACGGGGAGCCGAGCCCGATATACAGCGCGGCGCCGTACCGGGCGGAAAACTGCCGCGCCAAATCGAGCGCCAATGCCTGGACGGTGGGCTTCCAGGCCGGCTCGCCATCGTTTGGGCTGCGGAAAAACAAGACCGGCAGGCGCCGGTTCGCCATCCGCCCTATCCAATAGCGCGTTGGCGCCTTCCCGCTAAGCTGCTTGTCCAGCCATGATTTCCATTCGTCAGCCACCCCTGCATCCGGGAACTGAATGACCATAAACATTCCCGAGGCGATCGAAAACGGCAGCAGTTCCTTCCACCGCTCCCACTCATCAGCCGATACGTCTTCTGTCATGAGGACAGACAGCCATTCGCTTTCCACAAGCGTCTGCAACCGGCGAATCTGCTCCTCGAGCTGGCGGCTGCTCTCCTCGTGTCGCCGCTTGGCCGCCACTTCTTGTCTGACCCGTTCCAAAGCCGAAATGACCTCCTCCTTCCGGCTCGGTTTCAATAAATATTCCTTGACGCCAAACCGCATCGCTTGTTTCGCATAGTCGAACAAATCAAACGCCGACACAATAATGAACTCAAGATCCAATCCGTCTTGGCGAATCGCTTCGATGGCTTGCAGCCCGTCAAGGCCGGGCATTTTGATGTCTATAAGCATCACATCCGGGCGATATTGCTTGGCAATGTCAATGGCCTCGCGCCCGTTGGCGCCCTCGGCGACCACCTCGATGTCCGGAAGGTGGTCGTGAATCATTTTGCAAAGCGCTCTTCGCTCCAACGCCTCATCATCGACGATCGCCACTTTCACCGTTCATCCCCCCTTGCCATCTTGGCAGCCATAACCGCACCGTCGTTCCGTTTCCTAGCGCAGACTCGATTTCAGCCACATCCATCACTCCGTAAAACAGCTGCAGCCGGCGAATGACATTGCGCAAGCCGATGCCGGTCGAATGGCCGCGCCCTTGCTCACGGCGCGCCGGCGGTTCTTCGCCGCGGATCAACGCCTCAAGCTCCGCTTTCACCTGCTCATCCATGCCAACGCCATTGTCGCGCACTTCCACAACGACCCGCCCATTGTCGGCGAAAACGGAAACGGACAGCTCGGCTCCCTGCTCGTACGTCTCAATGCCATGGATGAACGCATTTTCAATCAGCGGCTGCAACGTGAGCGGCGGAATCGGTTGATCGAGGCAAGATGGTTCCGCCTCTAACGAAAACTTGATCCGATCAAAAAACCGCGTCTGCTGGATGAAGAAATATTCACGGGCGATGCGCACCTCATCGGCAAGCGTCACCGTCCGCTGCAAATCGCCCAAGTTGTAGCGCAAAATGGCCGCCACCGCTTCAATCAGCCGCGACGTTTGCTGGGCGTCCTCCAAGTACGCCATCTTCGCAACCGTGTTCAGCGTATTGAATAAAAAATGCGGATTGATTTGGCTTTGCAAGCTTTTGAGTTCCAGCTCCTTCACCAGCCGGTCGAGCTCAGCCTTTTGTTTCATCTCCGCAATCAGCTGCTTTAAATTGCGGCGCATATCATTAAACGTGATCGTCAACAATCGCAGTTCGTCATTCGTCGTCGGCTCCACATCCGGCCCGTCCAGCCGCCCGTCAGCGATGGATCGGGCAGCGCGCGAGAGAAGAATGATCGGCTTCGTTACGTGGCCGGAAAAGAACACCGCCAGCAAGGCGCCAAGCAACAACGTCGTGACAAACAATCCCATTCCCATATAGCGGAAATAGCGGTTGCGCCGCTCCACTTCATCGTACCGCCGTTGGTAGGCCGTCAGCTCATCGTCAATCAAGTTTAACGTTTCCTCTTGCAAAAAGGACGCAATGTTCATCGTTTCATGCAAGTGGGACGAGTACAAGCCAATATTTCCAGCTTGAAAATGATAGACCGTCAGCGCCGCCTCCTCCAGCAAACTTTCAATCATATGTTCATAGTTTTCCGCCGCCAACCGATCGGACAGCACTGGCAAGATGGCGCCGAGCTGCCGGCGGCGTTGCTGCAGCCAGCGGAACTCCCGCTCATAAGCGCGTGCATACCGTCCTTCTTTTTCCGAGACGTACGCATTGAGTTGTTCGGTCATCCGATTCGTCCGCTGCGACACCTCATTCAGCAACAGCAATCGGCGCATCCGTTGATCATAATCGCTCATCATCTCTTCGCTCGTCTGATACAAAAGAAACACCGCTCCGTTGAGCAAAAGCAAAAACACGGTAAAGCAAAGCAGCATCTTCGTCCGAATGTTCATCTCGATTCCACCCCGCTGTCACCGGCGCTTTGTTGCCTGCATCGCCCTGCCGCTTCAAGCCGAACGTGTTCGAACGTCAAGGACGGCCATCTCTCATGCTTTAGCGGTGTTCGCCAACCTTTCTCCGCTTTCAGCCCCCTCCCTACGGAGGCTTGGAAGGCGCCTTCATGGCGTGTTGACCTCATAATGGCGCGCCGGGCGCAGCGGCAAATCCTCTTTTCGGATCACTTTCGTCTCCGTATTCGTCACCGCCGGCACGTCTCTGCCGGCGACGATCTCGGCCATCATGTTGACCGCCTTGTATCCCATTTCATACGGCTCCTGCACCACGGTCGCCGCAATCGTTCCTTTCTGCAAATAGCGAATCGTCTCCGGAAGCGTATCAAAACCGATAATATACGTCTTTTGCTCGCGGTGAAACTGTTCCACCACTTGGGCAATACCGATCGCATCAAGCGCGCTTGTGCCGTAAAACGCATTCACATCCGGGTGCTTTTTCAAAATCGTATACGCCTTTTCCGCGGCTTGCACACGCGTAATGTGCGACTCTTCGATGGCGACGATGCGGATGCCTTTTTCCTGTCTCACCGCATCCTCAAATCCGCGCACTCGCAGCTGTTGGTGCGCCGCCGTCAAACTGCCGGTAATAATCGCGACCGTCGCCTTGCCCTTCGTATCCTCAGCCAACGCCCGTCCCGCGAGAAAACCGGCATAATAATTATCCGTTCCCACATAGGCGACACGTCGGCTCGTCGGGGCATCCGTATCGATCGTCACTACAGGAATATTCTTGTCCGTAATTTCGTTAATCACGGGGACAAATTCCGCTTCCGTCAACCCTTGTGTGATGATCCCATCGACTTTCGCCGCCGCAGCTTTTTTCAAAATGCGCAAATGCTCATCCATATTCGCCTGCCGCGGGCCGATATACTCAAGATCAACCCCCAGTTCTTTCGCCGCCGCTTTCGCTCCTTTTTCCACGAGCCGCCAGTAATCATTATCGAGTTCCTCTGGCACAAGCACGAAATGATAGGCCTCTTTTGTTTTTTCCGGAACCCGTTCCTTCTCTGATTTCGGATACGCATACACGTTCCAAGCGCAATAGGCGGTGAAGGAAGCGCTTGCAAAGAGCAGGGCGATGCCGCCCCCGTAAAACAGCCGTTTCCACCAATCGCGCATCTTGATCCCTCCTACCGCCATTGTACACGAACGTCGGGGCGCTAGCCTAGACAAAAGAAAATGGATGCCGTGTCTCTCCCTTCTTCCCGCCTGCCGCGGCCTCACATCGCCCTCCTCTTCTTTTCGACGTATATAAATGATGCCCTTTTATGCAAAAAATTCATTTACCTACCTTTTTT
>NZ_ATCO01000100.1:0-29122 GCF_000422025.1 Geobacillus sp. WSUCF1
CCTATGAGGGATTGAAACGGAGATACTGGTGTTCTAGGAATGTACCCAGTATCGCCTGTTTTTATCGTACCTATGAGGAATTGAAAGGTTTTGTTGTACCCTTTGCAAAAGATTGATGATCGATTGCGACGCGGAATCTGTTGTCTATGACCGCATGGGCGTGGTGTCGCGTTTGCTTGACCCATTCATAGCGAATTCACTTGATGGAAAGGGGCAACGCTCGATCACGATGCGTGCCTCTTTTTTTCATCATTACTAGTGAAGAGCTTTTTCTGGTCGCTGTGCTTCCCCGTTTGGATTTCGAAACATCAAAACCAAAAAGACCCGCCCGCTTGTCTTGGCAAACGGACAGGCCTTTTCGTCGCGTTTTTCGTTTCCTCTTGCTCGACGCCTTGTCGATTACGCTCTTGCCATGCCGATCGAGGCGTCTGGCGTTTTGTAGGATGAAGCATCGTTGTTTTCGTCTTGATGGTTGTCGCTTGGCGTCGTCGAATGGTCGTCAGCCGATGGTTGTTCATTCGCTGGGTTTTCGTCTGTCGGCGCTGTTTCGTCACTCGGGATCAATTCTTTTTCTTTGCTCGTGGCGGCGCGATCGGTTCCCGTTTTGTCTTCCGCTTTGTCAGTCAAAGCCGTCAACGGTTTGTCGACATAATCGATCGGGTTGACCGCCCGGCCGTCTTTGCGAATTTCAAAATGGACGTGGATGCCGGCTTCTTTGTTGAATTCGCTTTGCCCTGCCTTGCCGATCACTTCACCTTGTTTCACCGTGTCGCCGGCTTCGACTTTCACATCAGCGAGCGATTGATAGACGGTCGTGACCCCTTGTTCATGATTGATTTCGACAACATAGCCCAAAATCGGGTCTTTTTCCGCTTTCGTTACCGTGCCGCTCAAGGAAGCGGTGACATCAAACGTTTTGCCGTCTTGGCGCACAAGATCGATGCCTTGGTTCGGGTGGTACGTATGATCATAAAAGACGAGGGCTGCTTCCTGTTCTGCTTCCGATGCTTTGTCATCGTAGAATGGCGTTTTCACTTGCACCGCATTTGGATCAAGCACCGGCATCGCAATCGTTTCGACCGTTTCATTGACCGGAACAGCCGGATTTTCTTGCTGGGCGGTGCCGTTTTTCGCCACGTTGTCTCTGCCCGTATTCTCCTCTTTGCCCAATTGGAACCAAAGCGCACCAGCGACGATCAATGCGGCAGACGATAAATAGATGGCCGGAAATACCCAGCGTTTGCGGAACAGACGCTTCAGCGACGATTGTTTTTGTTCCTCTCTCATGTTCATCACCTCAGCAACCATTTTGAACAGAAAGAGGAAAAGATATACACATAGAAAACAATTTTTTCACTTATTTTTTGACATTCGGCTAGATTTTATACAAAAAAATGAGGGGCGTCTCCCTGCCGTTTGCCCCGAACATTTGACAGAAAAACCGGGGCGCAGAACCCCGGTTCATCCATTTTTCGCGGTCAATTTGTTTAAAAACGCCGTCGCCGACGAAATATGGACGCCGCGGTAATAATATTTAACGATGTCGGCGTACGTTTTCCCTTCTTTGGCCATAAAGTTGGCTCCGTATTGGCTCATGCCGACGCCATGGCCGTAGCCTTTTGTCGTAATGATGATGTCATCTCCGTTGCGCACCCAGGTGAAATCACTCGACGGCAATCCGAGCCGTTCGCGCACATCGCGGCCCGTAAACGTCTTGCCGCCAATCTTCACTTCGCCGACGCGGCGGCCGGGAGTGCGCGATACAATGACGCCGACTGAGCCGTCAGCGGGCAGTTCGACCCCCAGTCTTCGCTCGAATTCCGCCACTGGCATCGTTTTTCGCTGGTAAAACTTCGGGGATTGTTTGTCCCATGGGCTGGCGACACTTTTTAAATACGGAAAATCGCTTTGCCAATAGGCTTCCGAATTTTCCGTATAGCCGTTGCTTGTCGAAAAAAACAGCGCCTCGATCGGCTCATTGTTGTATGTCAAAATTTGCCCTTGCGTGTCCATCACCGCTTTTGTCACTTTTTTCATTTTCCAATCGTAGTCGCTGCCCCATAGTTTTCGCAGTTCGTCATCGCTGTAATAGACTTGATGAGCCACCGTGTCGGTCACATTCGCTCCTTTTGGCAGGCGAAACGGCTGGTTGGCGAGCAATTGCTTCACGATGTACGTTCTTGCCGTCAACGCTTGCGCCTTTAATGCCTCGAGTTCAAATTCGGCCGGCATTTCCGCCGCAACGACGCCGATGACGTATTGCTCGAGGGGAATATGTTCGACGCGTTGTTCTTTGCTTCGATAGACCGCCACGTCGATGGACGGCCCTTCGGCTGCCTGCGACCGTTGGACTTGTTCTTGCTTGTGCAGTTGTTCGGCCAATTTGGCCACCTTCCCGTCATAAAATGGAAGAACGAGCGCCGTCGGAATGACGAGGATGGCGACAAACAGCGAGAGAGCGAGCGCCATCACCGGTTTCAGTCGTTTCACCATAGCCGAGCCCCCAATATGCATTTTCCAAGCACAAGCGGACATCGCGAATGAATGCCTGCGTTGGCTTCGGTTCGTTACTATAGTTATGGGCTCGGACAAGTATATATGACAGTTTTCTTTCCAGCCAAAACCTTCATGAGCGCGTTTCGCACTCCGCCTAAAAGGCTGGTGAAAAACAACGGATTCGCTCAGTTTGTGAGAAATCGCAAGGAATGACGCTATGGTGTTGCAAGGTTTTTCCATTTGAGAAACACTGTTGGAGAACAGCATTTCCCCTTAAATCGCCAGCCTGCTAAACATGAAGCCGTTGAAAAAAGTCGGTGACTGAATAGGGGCGATGGAACAAGGGGGTTCTCGAAAGCACATGTTTCACCACCGTCGCGACTTGCTTCGCGCGATGCGATCAAGCTTATGGAGAAATTTCATACAGACGGTCTTTCTCTGAGCTTCAAAACAGACCGTTAGGAACGAACGGTTGTTTTTTACCGTCCTTCGACGGTCGCCCGTGTTCCAAGAAAAAACGACCATTCCCTGCCAAAAGGCAAGGAACGGTCGTTTTTCGCTCTTTATCCGTTCCATTGGATCGTTTGAATTTGGTCGAATTGTTCCGTTTCTTCGCGGACGCGTTCAATGTCGGCCCCAAGCGCAGCCAACTTTTCGTGGAAGCGGACATACCCGCGGTCGAGATGACGAAGCTCGGTCACGCGCGTGTAGCCATCCGCCGCGAGTCCAGCCAAAATCAACGCCGCCGCTGCGCGCAAATCGGTGGCCGCCACTTCGGCGCCTTGCAGCTGGCACGGGCCATTGATAATGACGGAACGCCCTTCAATTTTAATATCGGCGTTCATGCGCCGGAATTCCTCCACATGCATAAAGCGATTTTCAAACACCGTCTCGGTGATCATGCTCGTGCCTTCCGCTTTCAACAAGAGAGCCATCATTTGCGACTGCATGTCGGTCGGAAAGCCCGGATATGGCATCGTTTTAATGTCGACGGCTTTCAGCTTTTCCGGACCGATGACACGCAAGCCGCTTTCCTCTTCAATGACGGTCACGCCCATTTCTTCGAGTTTGGCGATCAGCGAGCCTAAATGTTCCGGAACGGCTCCTTGCACGAGGACATTGCCGCCGGTGATTGCCGCCGCCACCATAAACGTGCCGGCTTCGATGCGGTCCGGAATGACCGTATGCGTTGTGCCGACGAGCTCGTCAACTCCCTCGATTCGAATCGTTCCGGTGCCGGCGCCGCGCACTTTGGCGCCCATCGCGTTCAAAAAGTTCGCCAAATCGACGATTTCCGGCTCTTTCGCACAGTTTTCGATCACAGTCGTGCCCTCCGCGAGCACGGCGGCCATCATAATGTTTTCCGTCGCCCCGACGCTTGGAAAGTCCAAATAAATTTTGGCGCCGCGGAGCCGTCCGTTCACTTCCGCATCGATAAAGCCATTGCCGACTTTCACAGACGCGCCCATCGCTTCAAATCCTTTTAAATGTTGATCGATCGGGCGCGAGCCAATGGCACAGCCGCCCGGCAGCGCCACGCGGGCTCGGCCGTTGCGCGCCAACAGCGGCCCCATGACAAGCACCGACGCGCGCATTTTTCGCACATATTCAAACGGCGCTTCCACCGTCAACGGACCGGTGGCATCGACGG
The DNA here is from genome assembly GCF_000422025.1 of Geobacillus sp. WSUCF1. NCBI lineage: Bacteria > Bacillati > Bacillota > Bacilli > Caryophanales > Anoxybacillaceae > Geobacillus > Geobacillus sp. WSUCF1. The sequence goes on from NZ_ATCO01000100.1 coordinate 4,148, forward strand.
TAACCGTCTCGTCGGCAATGTGCACATCGGCGCCTAAATAGCGGAGCACTTCACTGATTGTATATACATCGGAAAGAGCAGGCACATCATGAATCGTACTTGTTCCTTTCGTAGCCAATAAAGTGGCAGCGATGACAGGCAAAACGGCATTTTTTGCGCCTTCCACTTTGACGGTGCCGCTCAACCGGTTTCCGCCACGGACGATGATCTTTTCCAAGGTATTCCCCTCCGCGTCCAATTTCTCTATATTAGTATTCAATGGTAATGATTGGGGTTCCAGCAACGACGCGCGTCTTGCCGCCCAATCTTTCTCTCAAGGCGAGTTGCAGGTTGATCGGCTGATGATTGGCGGCCGGGAGAACGTTCTTCCACTGCCCAGTATATGCAGACAGGGAAACGAGTGACTCTTCCCGCAGCCACTCGACAGGCGTCGCTTGAAAATCGCGAAGCAATTGAGAGGCTTGGTCGAACAAACCACCTTCCATATTACCACTGAACTCGCCTTCAATACAAGCGAAAAATGTAGAGTGATTCACAAATAGTCCGTTCGTCGTTTTTTGAATGTGCTGTGCTGCTTCTTTCCACCCAGCTTGGCTCCACGTTGGGCCGGTCGCTTCATAGAGGATATACGTTTGCGGCGTTCCATTTGTGACGGTCATCACGAGCTGGATTTGTTCACGAAAAAAGGAATGTTCATTCGTGCCGATCACTTTTTGCCAATGGCTAGTTTGGTGGAACGTCCAGCGGAAGGAGCGGTATGTTTGTTTGAACTCCGCCATTTTTTTGAAAAAGTCCGCATCATTTTGAATATCGTGGGCATACTCTCTTGTGTACACGACCCAGCGGCCGAGCGAGGCACCGTGTTGCGCCAATGTGTGCGCCATCATTTCCAACGGTTCGGACCATTCGTTCCCCCGCGCGCCTTCCGTCCGGTATTGCCCTGCGGCCAACAACAAGACCGCGGCGACGAGCGCCATCAGCCAACAGATTGGATTTTTTCTCATCTTCGTTCCCTTCCTCTCCTTACTTGTTATTGTTGCCACCGGGCAAGGGAACATACGTCAAAAAAATCGACAACCGGCGATTTTTGAAATCGATTTCATAAATAAACATCAAAGCGGAGGCAAACAGCCGAGAATCCATGGAAGAAGGGGACGGGACGGGGAGCAAAGAGGCGGGGGCAAGAACGGATCAGCCGGACAGAGGGCGGGGCAAGCGGGCAGTTGGAGGGGGAGCCGAAGCACCACGCGCCCGGGCCTCCCTATTCGCGGAACAAATACGGCAAATCGGTTGACCAAGCCCAATAGTCAAGGAAAAAGTTCGCCACCGTCGAGCCGATGGCAATCGTCAATAAAATGTACAGCAGCCGCCCTTGGACGACGCGGTTCGGCCGAAGCAGCACCTCGAGCCGCACCGCCTGCAGCGTCCACCACGTCACCGCTAGAAACGCCAAATGAACGATAATCGAAATCAACGCTTGTTGGCCGATGACCGGCATCATCAAGTTTCACCTCTTTCTCAAGCATATGTGAAACGAAGCATACGAAGCATTTCCTCTTTTTCGGAACGCGGCGAGCAGCCAAAGCACTTCATGCGTTTCGAAAACAGATTAAGCGGCGCATGACAAGCTCTTCTCCCCCGAAACAGAGCCGGCCGCACATCCAAGGTGCTCCTCGTCCCGAAACAAAGCCAGCGGGATGAGCATTCCTCTCTTTCTATGAAAATGCGCAGGCCTTGAAACTTTCATGCTAGGTGGAAAGCAAACATGGCTCGATGGAGCTTTCCTGCGCAAAGCACGCAGCGCATCCCCTCCTTTCCAAACGAAGCCGGCGGCGCAAAAAAAAGAGGAGAGGCATTCTCCCTCTCCCTTTATTCTACCGTTACGGCAAAAAATCGCCAAAATGCCCAAACTGGGCGAGCATATCGTAAGCAAGCCCCGGCGCCCAGCCGATCGCCAACGTTCCAAGCGCGCAAAGAACGACGGCGGTCGACAGCCCGGCCGGCAGCCGGCCAAGCGGCGCGGTGAACGTCGGGCGGAAAAAGAGCTGGACGATCAAATTGAAATAGTACACGTACGAGATGACGGTCGTGATCGCCATCACGGCGGCGAGCACATAATGGCCCGGCTCTGTGACGACAAGGCCGATGAAAATATGCAGCTTGGCGATAAAGCCAGCTGTTCCTGGGATGCCGGCGAGCGAGAGCAAAAACAGCCCGAGCGCCGCAGCCAGCAGTGGGCGGTGCCGATATAAGCCGGCCAGTCCATCCAAATCATCGGATCCGGTTTCATTGACAATATGGGCAATAATGGCAAACGTCCCGATGTTCATCAACGTATAGACGAGCAAATACATCCAGAGCGAATCGATCATCGCCCATGACATCGCGGCAAACCCCGCGAGCAAGTAGCCGGCGTGAGCGATGCTCGAGTAGGCGAGCAGCCGCTTTAAACTCCGCTGCCGAAGCGCCACGACGCTGCCGATGATCATCGTCAATCCGGCTAACACGGTGATGATCGGCTGCATCGACAAAAGGAGCGATGACGGATCCCTCCCTTCTGCCGGCGCCGCGGCAAAGATCGTCACCAGCAAACGGAGAAGAAGGACAAAGCCGGCTGTTTTCGACACGACGGCAAAAAACGCGGTCGCGGGAACGGGCGCTCCTTCGTACACGTCCGGCGCCCACATATGAAACGGAACGGTCGCCAGCTTAAACGAAACGCCGATCAGCAAAAGCAGAAACGCCAAAGCAAGCATGTACGGCTCGTTCGTCTCCTGCAAGCGGCGCGCGATGCCGCCGAGATTCGTCGTTCCGGTCAAGCCGAACACATAACTCATGCCAAACAGCATGATGGCGGTGGCGATGCCGCCATTGATGACGTATTTGAGCGCCGCCTCGTTCGATGCCGGCGCCGTTTTGCGCAAACCGGCCAAAATGTAGGACGACACCGAAAGCAGCTCAAGGCTTACAAATAATGTAAGCAAATCGCCGCTAGACGCCATCATCATCGCCCCAAGCAGCGCAAACAACATCATATAGACAAATTCGCCGCGGTGCGGACTGCCTTCTTTCGGCGCCCATTCGGCCACTAAAAGCAGAGCGAGCGCTCCGCCAGCCAGCACAACGAGCTTGAACGCTTTGGCGAACGCATCAAGCCGGAACGTATCATGCAAAATCGATGCCGACTCGGCCGGGATCATCGCCGCTGTCGCGATCATGGCGAGCGCTGCCGCCGCCGCGGCGCCCCAAGCAAGCGGCCGGCGGCTTCGGCTACTTGGCAGCGCCAAGTCCATCACCAACAGCGTTATGGCGGCCGCGAGGACGATCCATTCGGGCGCCATCATGCTCCAATCGGATTGCCATACATCGTTCATGTGATCAACCCCCTAGCCCGTTCATCATCGTCTTGACGACGGCCGTAAGCGGCGCGGCCAATAGCTGCGGATAGACGCCGACGGCCACGATCAACGCGACGAGGATGAACGCCGGCACAGCTTCTTTTCCTTGCAAGTCAACGACGCCCCCTTGCGGTTCACCGAGGCTTGCCGCAGATGCTTGCGGCTCACGCCAGCCCATGACCGCTTCCCGCCGGTCGCGGGGGCGGCCGAACGTGATATCAAGGACGGCTTTCAGTGAGTAGACAGCGGCGAAGATCAATCCAAGCGCCCCCACGGCGGCAAGGGCCGGCTTCGTTTGAAACAGCCCGAGAAACGACGTGAATTCACCGACAAATCCCGCCAGCCCCGGCAGACCGAGCAAGGCGAGCGCCGCTGTGAGCAAATACCCGGAAAAGAGCGGCATCGCTTTCGTCAGTCCACCAAGCCGGTTGATGTCCGTTGTTCCCATTCGATGAGCGAGCACGCCGACAAGCAAAAACGACAAGGCCGAGATGAGTCCGTGAGCCACCGATTGCAAGACCGCTCCTTGAATGCCGGCCTCATTCAACGCGCCGAGTCCGATGAGCACGACTCCCATGTGCGATACGCTCGAATAGGCGAGCACATGTTTCAATTCGCGCTGGCGAAGCGCCAACAGCGCGCCGTACAGCACGTTGATGACGCCAAATAGAGCGAGAACGCCGGCAAACGAGCGGAACTCATCCGGAAACAAGCCGACCCCGAAGCGAATCATCCCATACGCTGCGATTTTCAACAACACCCCGGCATGAAGCATCACCACCGGCGGCGGCGCTTCGACGTGGACGCGGATGAGCCAGCGGTGGAACGGAACAGCCGGCAGCTTGACAGCAAATGCCAACAGCAGCCCGCCGAGCAGCCAGCGACGCCCTTCCGCCGTCAGCGGCGCAATCAGTTGCCCTTCCGCCGCTGGATTATGTAACATTTCATGAAGCAAGGCAAAGTTCGCTGTTCCCGTTCGGGCAAGCAGCACCGCGATCACGACAAGCAGCAAAGCCGAGCCGAGCCCGTTATACACCAAGTAGCTGTACGCCGCCCGCTCGCGCTCAAACCCGCCCCACTTGCCGACAAGCAAAAACATGGCGACCAACGTCACTTCTAAGAAGAGGAAAAACCAAACGAAATTGGCGGCGGAAAATACGCCGAGCATGCCAATCTCAAGCGCCAGCAGCCAGAGAAAATACCCTTTTTTCTCCGTTGTGACAAGCATCGACGCCAAAGCGGCCAACGTCGCCAACACCGCGGTCAGAACGATAAAGACAAGCGACAGCCCATCGATGCCGAGCTCATAGCGGATCACATACGCCGCGTCCGTCAAAAATGGCAGGTCCGTAAGCCGCACCCAGTCCCGTGCTTCGTCGAGCCGCTCGAGGCGAAACCCGCGTCCAGACTGAATGAAAGCAAACAACGCCAAAATGAGCGGCGGTACGGTGGCGGCCGTTCCGAGCCATTGAATCATTCGTTCATCCGTTTTGCGGACAAACATCAGCAACATGATGCCTAACAGCGGCGAAAAGACGAGCAGCGATAAAAACATCATAGCCAGTACCCCCCTGTTAAGGCGAAAATGACGACCAAAATCGCCAATCCGGCCACCGTCACCGCCCCATACGTCTGCGCCTGCCCGTTTTGCCCGCGCGACCCAGCCGAGGCGGCCGCGCCGACAATGCCGGCGGCAAGCCGGGCGAGCCCTTCAACAAGGAAGCGGTCGACATACGCCAACAGGCGGCTGATCCATGACACAAGCGACACGACCGTCAAACGGTAAATGTCATCGATGTAGTAATGACGGCGCAGCAGCTCATCAACATACGGAACACGCGCGGACAGCCAATCGCGCGGCATTTTCTGCGCCCCGTACATCAGCCAAGCGAGAAAAATCCCTGCAAACGACACGATCGTCGCCAAAACAGCGATCCATCCCGGCGCCGCTTCATGACGATACGCTCCATCCGTCAACCATTCGCCAAGGAACGAGCCAAACCACGGCGTTTGCATGTATCCGGATGCAATCGACAGCACGCCGAGCACAAGCATTGGCGCCACCATCGAGGCCGGCGCTTCATGAGCATCCTCATGATGCCGCGCTTTGCCGGCAAAGACGAGGAAAAAGAGCCGGAACATATAAAACGACGTCAACAGCGCGGCAGCGACCGCGAGCCAAAAGAGGAGGCGCGGCCCGTTCGTCCAGGCGGCGGCCAAAATTTCGTCCTTGCTGAAAAAGCCGGCGAATAGCGGAACCCCGCTGATCGACAGCGCCCCAATGAGGAATAGCGGCGCGGTCCATGGCAGCCGCTGCCAAAGTCCGCCCATTTCCTCGATGTTTTGCGTACGGACGGCATGAATGACGCTCCCGGCGGCCAAAAAGAGGAGCGCTTTAAAGAACGCGTGCGTCGTCAAATGGAAGATGGCCGCGACATAGCTGCCGGCGCCAAGCGCCAACATCATATAACCGAGCTGGCTGATCGTCGAATAGGCGAGGACGCGCTTGATGTCCGTCTGCACCAAGCCGATCGTCGCGGCGAAAATGGCCGTCACCCCGCCGATCGTCGCCACGGTCATCATGGCTGCATGGCTTGCCTCATACAGCGGAAACAATGCCGCCACAAGGTACACACCGGCCGCCACCATCGTCGCAGCGTGGATGAGCGCCGACACCGGCGTCGGGCCTTCCATCGCGTCTGGAAGCCATGTATGGAGCGGAAATTGCCCCGATTTGCCGATGGCGCCGATGAAAATCAAGATCACAGCGAGCGTCGTCATCCCCGGCGACAGCGTGCCGTCGCCGACGGCGCGGAAAATGTCATCGTAATCAAAGCTGTGCGTTTGCCAAAAGAGCAACATCATGCCGATAAAAAAGCCAACGTCGCCGATGCGCGTCATGATGAACGCTTTTTTCGCCGCCGCTTTTGCTTCTTCCTTATAGAAGTAAAAACCGATCAGCAAAAACGATCCAAGCCCGACGAGCTCCCAAAAGATGTACGCCTGCAGCAAATTCGGCGACAGCACAAGACCGAGCATCGCAAACGTAAACAGGCCCAAATACGCGTAAAAGGTGGAAAACCGTTCATCGCCAGCCATGTACCCTTGCGAATACACATGGACGAGCCAGCTGACGAGTGCGACGACGACGAGCATCCAAGCGTTTAGGGCGGTGGCGGAAATCCCGACCGTCAACGTCACGCCGCCTATCGTCATCCATGTCCAGTTTGCCTCATACGTCGACCCGCCAAGGCGGTCCACAAGCACCGCGAGCGCCAAAAGCAGCGACAAGAACGCCGCGGCGATGCCGACATAGGCGCTTCGCTGTTTCCATCTCCGTCCGAACAGCAGCAACAGAATGAACGAACCAAGCGGGAACAGCGGCACGACCCAAGCTAGGTTCATCATCGTTCCCATCCCCTTCTCTAATGTTTCAACGAATTGGCTTCATCGACTTGAACCGTCTTCCGGCTGCGGTAAAAAGCGATGAGCGCAGCTAAGCCGACGGCTGCTTCCGCCGCCGCCACGGCGATCGCAAACAGCGCGAACACGTGCCCGTGAACGCTGGGATGGGCGCCGTATTTGGCAAAAGCGACGAAATTGATGTTGACCGCATTTAACATCAGCTCAATGCAGATGAGCACAATGACCGTATTCCTCTTCGTCAGCGCCCCGTACAGCCCAATGCAAAACAAGATCAGCGCCAACGCTAAATAGGCCGATAATGTCATTCGTCTTCCGCCCCCTTGCCGTCTTTTTTCGCCAGCACAATCGCCCCGACCAAGGCGACGAGCAAAATGACGGACACGATTTCAAACGGAATCGTATAATACGAGTAAAGCGACTTGCCGATCGCCTTCGCGTTGTCGCCCGAAAGCGCGCTGCCGTCAGCGCCGAAGTCGAGCTGGCGGATGCCGAAGTAGACGGCAAGGCCGAAGGCGATGACGGAGAGGGCGGCAACCGCTTTATGCCAGACGCCGCCGGTGGTTGGGCGCTCCCTTTCGTCTGTGTGATGGCGCGTCAGCATGATCGCAAACAGCATGATGATCGTGATGGCTCCGGAATAGATAAGCACTTGCACAACAGCGACAAATTCGGCGGACAACAGCACGTACAGCCCGGCAATGCCTACAAATGTCATGACGAGGGCGATGACCATATGGACGACGTTCGTCAGCTGGAGCATCGTCACTCCCCCGGCAATCGCCGCGAGGGCGAGCAAGAAAAAGGCGATGTCCGTTCCGCTCACGGCTTATTCTCCCTTCTGATGTTCGTATCGTTTTCATCGAGCCAGGCCAAATCTTTATACAGAGCGTCGCGGCTGTATTCCGCGAGCTCAAAGTTGTTCGTCATGACAATCGCTTCCGTTGGGCATACTTCCGTGCACAAATCACATAAAATGCAAATTTCAAAGTTGATGTTGTACGTCTCAATCACTTTCCCTTTTTTCGTCGGATCGGGATGTTTTTTCCCGGTCAGCTGGATGCATTCGGTCGGGCAAATGTTGACACACTGGTTGCACACGATGCATTTTTCGGGATAAAATTTCTGGATGCCGCGAAACCGATCCGGGAGCGGGAGCGGTTCGTGCGGGTAATCGTACGTCACTTTTTCGCGCGTCAACTCTTTTAACGTATACGCCAATCCTTTCATCAACCCAATCATCCGTCTTCTACCCCTCTCATGGGAAAAGTGGCGTTCCGACACGACCTCTGCCCGAAGGAGGAGGCCATGCTCATGGGCGGCTGCCCCCTTCTTGGCAAGACAAGTTGCTTTGTTCCTTTAGAGGACTGGTGAAAAACGACCGATTTCGCCGAATCCGTTGCTTTTGGGTGAAAGAGAGGCGTTGATTTTACAGGACTTCTCAATTTGAGAAGAGTCCGTTTTTCGCGACTTTTCACTAAATCACCGGCCTTTTAGAAAAACCACGCTTTCACGACCGCCGTCAGCACAATGTTGACGAGCGAAAGCGGAAGCAGCACTTTCCAGGCGAACTCCATCAGCTGGTCGGCGCGCACGCGCGGAAATGTGGCGCGAAACCAAATGAGGACGAAAACGACCGCACAAAACTTCAGCGCAAACCAGACCGCGCCAGGAATCCAGCCGAGAAATGCGACCGGATGCCAACCGCCGAGAAACAAAATCGTCACAAGCGCCGCCATGGCGAACAAATACACATACTCGGCGAGCATAAAGAACGCCCAACGGAACCCGGAATATTCGACATGGAAGCCGGCGACGAGCTCGGACTCCGCCTCCGGCAAGTCAAACGGCGTCCGGTTCAACTCGGCCACCGCGGCAATGAGGAAAATCAAAAACGCCAACGGCTGGGCGAAAATGAACCAGACGTCTTTTTGCGCCGCAACGATGTCGACTAAATTCATGCTTCCAGCCAAAAGCACGACGCCAAGCGCCGACATGACGAGCGGAATCTCATAGGAAATCATTTGCGCGGCTGCCCGCATGCCGCCAAGCAGAGCGTATTTGTTGTTTGACGCCCAGCCGCCGGCGACAACGCCGATGGTTGTCAAGCCGGAAACGGCGATGTAATACAAAAGGCCGACGCCGATATCGGCAAACCGAAACGAATCGGTAAACGGCAATACCGCCAGCACCATAAACGACGGCGTAAAGGCGATGATCGGCGCCAACACGTACAGCGGGCGGTCAGCGGCTTTCGGAATCGTATCTTCCTTTAGCAGCAGCTTTAATACGTCCGCGACCGTTTGCAAAAGCCCGAAGCGGCCGCCGACTTGGTTCGGCCCGATGCGCCCTTGCATAAACCCCATCACTTTCCGCTCAGCCAAAATGCCGTATGTGACAAAGGCGAGCACGACCGCCAAAAGCAGCGCCCCAAGCCCGAAAAACAGGGCGATGTTCGACCAGCTTGGCGTGGATTCAAGCCATTGTTCCATCATCCGTCGACCTCCCCAAGCACAATGTCAATCGACCCAAGAATGGCGATGACATTGGCCAAGTTTTCCCCTTTGAGCAGCTTCGGGAGTATTTGCAGATTGTAAAACGACGGGCGCCGGAATTTGAGGCGGTACGGCTCCTTTTTGCCGTCGCTCGCAATATAGCAGCCGATCTCGCCGCGCGGCGCCTCGATGCGGACGAACGTCTCGCCGGGCGGCGCTTTAATGATGCGGGGCACTTTTCCCATGATCGGCCCCTCAGGCGGAAATTGCTCGCACGCCTGCTCGATGATGCGAAGCGACTGTTCGATTTCCGCCATCCGGCATTCATAGCGGGCAAGGCAGTCGCCGCCATCGCGCACCGGCACGTCAAAATCAAAGCGGTCATAGATCGAATACGGTTCATCTTTGCGCAAATCCCATTTGACGCCGGTCGACCGCAAGTTGACGCCGCTGAGCGAATAGCTGATCGCCTCTTCTTTCGTATACCGCCCGACGCCGGTGACGCGCTGGCGGAAAATTTCATTGCCAGTGACAAGCTCATGATAGCCGTGAAGTTTCTCCCGCATGTACGGAACGAACTGCTTCACTTTGTCAATCCAACCGTCCGGCGCATCCCATTTGACGCCGCCGATGCGCATATAGTTGAACGTCAGCCGCGCTCCAGACAGCTCATTTAATAGATTAATAATCATTTCGCGTTCGCGGAACGCGTACAAAAACGGGCTCGTCGCACCAAGATCGAGCAAATACGTCCCCCACCAGACGAGGTGGCTGGCGATCCGCCCGAGCTCCATGGCGAGAACGCGCAAATATTCGGCCCGCTCCGGCACTTCAATGCCCATCATCGTTTCGACCGCATGGCAAAGCACATAGTTGTTCGTCATCGCCGACAAGTAGTCCATCCGGTCGGTGTACGGGATGATTTGCGTGTATTGCAGCCCTTCGGCGATTTTTTCCGTTCCGCGATGCAAATAGCCGATGACCGGCGTCGCCTCTTGAATGATCTCGCCGTCAATTTTTAAAATGAGGCGGAACACCCCGTGCGTGCTCGGATGCTGAGGGCCGACGTTTAAAATCATTTCTTCTGTGCGCAGCATCATCTACACCTCCGCATCATACGGCTCATAATCTTTGCGCAGCGGATGGCCGACCCATTGTTCGCCGAGGAAGATTCGAATCAAGTTCGGGTGTCCGCGGAAACGGATGCCAAGCAAATCGTACGCCTCGCACTCCGGCCAGTTCGCCCCCGGCCAAAGCGGGACGAGCGAATCGACTTCCGGATTGTCGCGCTCGATTTTGACTTTCAACGCCACCGGCTGCCGGTTCGGATAGGAATACAAATGGACGTACACTTCCATGTGCGTCTGAAAATCGGTTCCGTGCAGCTCGGATAAATAATCAAACTGCAGCTGTTCATGGCCCTTTAACAACTCAGCGACTTTGTAGTACGCCTCTTTTTTCACGACAAGCGTCGGCACATCTTTCGCCAGCCGGTTGATGTATGCATCCTCGAGCACGTCCGAACCGAGATGCTCATGAATGATGCGGACATATTTCTCAAGCAGCGGATCGTTCGGCGATGAAGCAGATGCTTCGCCGCCCGCCATCCTCCCCAGCGGCTGCGGCCTTCGCCCGGGCAGCCGCGGCCGCTTTCGCTTTCGCCGCCGCGATCGCCTTTTGTTTCGCCTCATCGTCGGCAGCATCGCCTTGCTGCTTCGCCAAGGCCGCCGCACGCGCTTTTGCCGCGGCCGCGGCTTTCGCTTTTTGCTTCGCCAGCTCGTCATCGCTTCCCGCCGCTTCAGCGGCTTTTTGTTTGGCTAATGCAGCAGCTCTCGCCTTCGCGGCCGCAGCTGCCTTTTTCTTCGCCAACTCAAGATCATCCTCCGCACCGCTTTCCGCCGCCTCGCGTTGTCGCCGCAGTTCGGCCGCTTTCGCCCGCGCTTCCTCGGCTGCCTTCCGCTTCGCCGCCTCGAGGTCGTCCCCTGTCGCCGCACCAGACGCCGCCTCGCGCTGACGACGCAGTTCGGCCGCTTTCGCCCGCGCCTCTTCCGCTGCTCGTTTTTTCGCTGCTGCGAGATCTTCAGCTGATGCCGGCTGCGCTGCATCCGTCTCTTTGTTTGCCGGTTGGGTGGACAAATCCGAAGGCGCTTTCACACCGTCGTCAGGGACGCTGTCGGATGACTTGGCTTGTTCAGCTGCTTGCCTGGCGGCGAGCTTTTCGCGCGCCAGCTGTTTTGCCCGCTCGGCTGCTTCTTTTTTTCGCTGGGCCAAATCTTTTTCTTCATCCATCGGTTACAGCACCTTCTTCCCCGTTTTGGCTTCCAGTCGGATTTTTTCTTTTAATTTATGAATGCCGTAGATGAGCGCTGCCGGGTTCGGCGGACAGCCTGGTATGTACACGTCCACCGGGACAATTTGGTCGACGCCTTTGACGACGCTGTACGATTTGACGTACGGGCCGCCGGCTGTCGCACACGAACCCATGGCGATGACCCATTTCGGTTCGGGCATTTGGTCATACAACCGGCGCAAGAGCGGCGCCATTTTTTTCGTCACCGTGCCCGAGACAATCATGACGTCCGCCTGCCGCGGCGAGGCGCGGAAAAACGAACCGAACCGGTCGAGGTCGTAATGGGCGCCGCCGACCGCCATCATCTCGATGGCGCAACAGGCAAGGCCGAACGTCAACGGCCAAAGCGAACTGCTTCGGGCCCATCCTTTCAACTGTTCCAACGTCGTCAAAAAGACGTTTCGCTTCACTTCTTCCATTTCGACGCCAGAAAAACCCTCCCATTTCACATCCATCGTAACACCTTCTTTTTCCAAGCATAGATCAAGCCAATGGCAAGCAAAACGATGAACATGATCATTTCCACCAACGCGAACAAGCCGAGTTGGTCATAGACAACAGCCCACGGGTACAAAAACACCGTCTCGATATCGAAAATGACAAACAGCAAGGCAAATAGGTAGTACCGAACTTGGAACTGAACGCGCGAGTCGTGAAAGGGATTGTTACCGCTTTCATAAATTGTCGCCTTTGCATCACTCGGCACGTGCGGCCGCAGCCACCGCCCGGCCGTGAGCGCCCCGATCGGCAGCAACACACCGAGGCAAAGGAAGACGAAGATGATCAAATAACTGTTTGCATAGATGTTGCTCAACCAGCTCGCCCCCTTCCGGTTTACTACATACGTATGGTGTTAATGATGAAATTTTTCAATAATTCCTTCGATTTCATTATAACATTTATATCCAGCCGTGTCAGCAAAACTTCAAGTTAACACTGTCAACACGGTATCCATTCATGTAAGCGCTTCATCTTTGTTGAAACGACGGAATGCGAGGAACGAAAAAAGAGAGAGCGTTTGCCTCTCTCCTTGACGGACGATTCTTCCGTTTTCATCAAAAAAAGCAGGGGAAAAACTCCCCTGCTTTTTACTTCATTTCCGCAACGCTCAAACGGTTCATGGCGCGTTTTAACGCCAGTTCGGCCCGTTTGAAGTCGATGTCATCCTGCTGGCTTTGCAGGCGGCGCTCCGCCCGCTCTTTCGCCGCTTTGGCGCGGAGGACGTCAATGTCCTCCGCCCGTTCAGCAGCTTGAGCCAAAATCGTCACGTTGTCCGGGCGGACTTCCAAAAAGCCGCCGCTGACGGCAATGTATTGCGTTTTGCCGCCTTTTTTCAACCGGGCCGCGCTGATCTCGAGCGGGGCGACAAGCGGGATGTGCCCCGGCAAAATGCCGAGCTCGCCGCTTTTCGCTTTGACGCTGACCATCTCAACATCGTCTTCGTACACCGGGCCATCAGGAGTAACGACGCTCACGTGGATCGTTTTCATTGTCCAATCCCCCTATCCCGGGTCACACTTCGACACCCATCGCTTTCGCTTTTTCAACGACTTCTTCAATGCGGCCGACTAAGCGGAACGCATCTTCCGGAAGATGGTCGTATTTGCCTTCCAAAATTTCTTTAAAGCCGCGCACCGTTTCTTTGACCGGCACGTAGGAGCCCGGTTGGCCCGTGAACTGCTCCGCCACGTGGAAGTTTTGCGACAAGAAGAACTGGATGCGGCGGGCGCGGTGAACGACGAGTTTGTCTTCGTCCGACAGTTCGTCCATCCCCAAGATGGCGATGATGTCTTGCAATTCTTTATAACGTTGCAGCGTTTGCTGCACTTTGCGGGCGACTTGATAATGCTCCTCGCCGACGATTTCCGGCGCCAACGCACGCGATGTCGAAGCGAGCGGGTCAACGGCCGGATAAATCCCCATCTCCGCGAGTTTCCGCTCCAGGTTCGTCGTCGCATCCAAGTGCGAGAACGTCGTGGCCGGAGCCGGGTCCGTATAGTCGTCGGCCGGGACGTAAATCGCTTGAATCGAGGTGATCGAGCCTTTCGCCGTCGACGTGATCCGCTCTTGCAATTGACCCATCTCCGTCGCCAATGTCGGTTGGTAACCAACGGCCGACGGCATGCGGCCTAACAGCGCCGACACTTCCGAACCGGCCTGCGTGAAACGGAAGATGTTATCGATAAAGAGCAACACGTCTTGGCCTTGTTCATCACGGAAGTATTCGGCCATCGTCAAGCCGGTCAAGGCGACGCGCATCCGCGCCCCCGGCGGCTCATTCATTTGTCCGAACACCATGGCCGTTTTGCTGATGACGCCGGAATCTTTCATTTCATGGTACAAGTCGTTCCCTTCGCGCGTCCGTTCGCCGACGCCAGCAAAGACGGAAATCCCGCCGTGCTCTTGGGCGATGTTGTGAATCAGCTCTTGGATCAAGACCGTTTTTCCTACGCCAGCGCCGCCGAACAAACCGATTTTTCCGCCTTTAATATACGGGGCAAGCAAGTCAACGACTTTAATCCCCGTTTCCAAAATTTCGACTTCCGTCGCCAATTCCTCGAATTTTGGCGCCGGACGGTGAATCGGGTCGCGGCGGGCGTCAGCCGGAATGTCGCCTTCCAAGTCGATCGGCTCGCCCAAGACGTTGAACACGCGGCCAAGCGTGACTTCGCCGACCGGCACCGAAATCGGTGCACCGGTATCGATGACTTCCATGCCGCGGATGAGGCCGTCTGTGGACGCCATCGCGATCGTCCGTACTGTATCATCGCCAAGGTGCAAGGCGACTTCCAATGTCAAGTCGATGTCGACTTCGTTTTCGTTGCGCGCTTTATGTTGAATTTTCAGGGCGTTGTAGATCGCCGGCAAGTGGCCGTTCTCAAACTTGACGTCTACAACCGGACCCATGACTTGGATAACGCGTCCTCTTGTCATCGTTTTCCCTCCTAACTTGCTAGTCCCCTATTGCAAGGCGTTTGCTCCGGCGACAATTTCCGTAATTTCTTGCGTAATCGCCGCTTGGCGAGCGCGGTTGTAGGAAAGCGTCAATGTGCGAATGAGCTCGTTCGCATTGTCCGTTGCGTTCTTCATCGCCGTCATGCGGGCGGCGTGTTCGCTTGCTTTTGCATCGAGCAATGCGCCGTAAATGAGGCTTTCCGCATACTGCGGCAATAAGACGTCCAAAATTTCTTCTTGCGACGGTTCAAATTCGTACACCGTGCGTTGCTTATTCTCCGCCAAGTCAGTGAGCGGCAGAAGCTTCCGTTCCGTCACCTCTTGCTGGATCGCGCTCACGTAATGGTTGTAATACATATACAGCTCGTCAAACGTACCGTCGGCGAATAACCCAACCGTTTTGCGGGCGATTTCTTTAATATCGGCAAACGACGGCTGGTCCGGCAAGCGGGTGATGTCGAGAATGACCGGCATGTTCCGCTTGCGGAAAAAGCTCAACCCGACGCGGCCGATGACGATGATCGCATATTCGTCCGGAGAAGCATGGCGTTTTTGGATCGTTTGGTACACGAGGCGCAGCACGTTGCTGTTGTACGCGCCAGCCAGACCGCGATCCGACGTGATCACGAGATAACCGGTTTTTTTCACCGGGCGCGAAACGAGCATCGGATGTGAAGCGCCGCCGGCGCCAAGCGCCACATTAGCCACGACTTCTTGAATTTTCTCCATATATGGAACGAACGATTTCGCGTTTTGCTCCGCGCGGTTCAGCTTCGACGTCGAGACCATTTCCATCGCTTTTGTAATTTGGCTTGTCTTCTTCGTCGCATTGATGCGCGTTTTAATATCGCGTAACGATGCCAAAGGTTTCACCACCTTTTTGCTGCACGGGTTCTAACAGGCATGAGGGGGCGATATGCCCCCGCCGGCCTTATTGAGAAACGACAAACGTTTTCTTGAACGCTTCGATCGCTTGATTGAGATCGTCTTCGTTCGGAAGATCTTTCGTCGTGCGGATGTGCTCAAGCAAGTGTTGGCCGTTTTGGTCGAGCCACAAGTAAAACTCTTTCTCGAAACGGCGCACATCTTCAACCGGGATGTCGTCCAAAAAGCCGCGCGTCAATGCATAGATGATCAACACTTGTTTTTCGACCGGAATCGGCTGATGCAAATCTTGCTTCAGCACTTCGACCGTGCGCGCCCCGCGGGCGAGCTTCGCCTGCGTCGCTTTATCGAGGTCGGAGCCGAATTGGGCGAACGCTTCGAGCTCACGGTAAGCGGCCAAGTCCAAACGAAGCGTCCCGGCTACTTTTTTCATCGCTTTGATTTGCGCTGCCCCACCGACGCGCGAAACGGACAACCCTGCGTTGATCGCTGGGCGGACGCCGGAGAAGAACAAGTCCGATTGCAAGAAAATTTGCCCGTCCGTAATCGAGATGACGTTCGTCGGAATGTAGGCGGAAATGTCGCCCGCTTGCGTTTCGACGAACGGAAGCGCGGTCAACGAACCGCCGCCTTTGGCATCGCTCAATTTCGCTGCGCGCTCAAGCAGGCGGGAGTGCAAGTAGAAAATATCCCCCGGATACGCTTCACGGCCCGGCGGACGGCGAAGCAAGAGCGACAATTCGCGGTATGCCGCGGCTTGTTTCGATAAATCGTCATAGACCACTAACACGTGTTGGCCTTTATACATGAAATACTCGCCCATCGCCACACCGGCATACGGCGCCAAGAACAAAAGCGGAGCCGGCTGCGACGCCGAGGCGGTGACGACGATCGTATAGTCGAGCGCGCCGTGTTTGCGGAGCGTTTCGACAACGGTGCGGACCGTCGATTCTTTTTGCCCGATGGCGACATAAATACAAATCATGTTTTGGTCTTTTTGGTTGATGATCGTGTCAATGGCGACGGACGTTTTCCCCGTTTGCCGGTCGCCGATGATGAGCTCGCGCTGGCCGCGGCCGATCGGCACGAGCGCGTCGATCGCTTTAATCCCGGTTTGCAGCGGCTCATGCACCGATCTCCGGTCCATAACGCCCGGCGCACGGCTTTCAATCGGGCGCGTTTCCGTCGTTTCCACCGGCCCTAATCCGTCAACAGGCTGACCGAGTGGGTTGACGACGCGGCCGATGAGCGCTTCCCCAACGGGCACTTCCATGATCCGGCCCGTACGGCGCACTTCGTCCCCTTCTTTAATGCCGGTGTACGGTCCTAAAATAACGATACCGACGTTGTTTTCTTCCAAGTTCAACGCCATGCCCATCACGCCGTTGGCAAATTCAACAAGCTCGCCGGACATGACGTTATCGAGCCCATGAGCGCGCGCGATCCCGTCGCCGACTTGGATGACGGTTCCGACATCGCTCACTTGGATTTGCGATTCATAGTTTTCAATCTGCTGCTTAATGAGCGCGCTGATTTCTTCCGCTCGAATGCTCATGCCTTTCACCCCTGTCTTCAAATGTTAGCCGATCAGCTGCCGCCGAATCCGTTCAAGCTGCCCGCTGACGCTGCCGTCGTAAATGCGGTTGCCGATGCGCAGCCTCACGCCGCCGATGAGTTCCGGATCAATGATGTTTTCAATCTCAAGCGTCTGTTTGCCGACTTTTTGGGCAAAGACGTCGGAAAGCGCCCGCAGTTCTTCGTCCGTCAACGGCCGCGCCGAATAGGCGACCGCCTTGGCGATGCCGCGCGCATCGTCGACGAGGGCGAGAAACTGTTCCGCCAGCTCGGGCACAAGGCCGAAGCGATGGCGCTCCAGAAGAAGGAGAAGCGTGTTTTGCACCGGAGTGGACACACCGGCGAACGCTTCGCGGATGAGCGCTTTTTTCTGATCCAAGGAAAGTTTCGGATACGAAAGAAGCGATAAAAACTCGCCGTTTTCCGCCAACGCCTGGCGCACGGCGCGAACATCTTCTTCGATTCGATCAAGCTGTCCTTGTTCGAGCGCGATTTGGAACAAAGCGGACGCGTACCGTTTGGCGATCACTTCTTGGTTCATCGCGCTCCTCCTACCTCTTGAACGTCTTTGATGTACGCTTCGATCAGCTTGCGTTGATCTTGCTCGGTCAGCTCTTTTTCAATCACTTTTGAGGCGATCAAGACAGACAACGAGGCCACTTGTTCACGGAGCGCGGCCATCGCCTGTTCTTTTTCACGCTCGATTTCTTTTTTCGCCGCTTCTTTCACCCGTTCCGCTTCCGCACGGGCCGAGGCGACAATTTGTTCTTTCTGCTCTTCAGCCAGCTTGCGCGCGTTTTCAATGAGCGCTTGCGCTTCTTGGCGCGACTGCTTCATCAGTTCGCGCTGTTCTTCAAGAAGTTTTTCTGCTTCTTGACGGCGTTTTTCCGCCTGGTCGATTTCGTTCGCGATATGTTCTTCACGTTGTTTCATGATATTCATTAACGGCTGCCAAGCGAATTTGCGCAGCAAGGCCAGCAAAATAATGAACATCAGCAATTGGTAAATAATCGTGCCGCCGCTGATGCCATGCGCCGCTTCGCCGAGCACCCATACGTTTGCCTTCCACAACACCGCGTTTCACTCCTTTCGACAGCTATCGCACCGATGCGGTCTCGCAAAACCGCACATAAAGGAATGGCGAAGGTGGTCGTTGACACGAACTTCGCCATCACTTTCCATATCGATTTCTTATCGACCTAAGTAAATGAACGAGAAGACGACACCGATGATCGGAAGCGCCTCAACCAACGCAACCCCGATGAACATCGTCGTTTGCAAAACCGGACGCAATTCTGGTTGACGAGCAATCCCTTCAATGGTACGGCTGACGATCAACCCGTTGCCGATGCCGGCGCCTAACGCCCCCAAACCTACCGCAATCGCAGCTGCAAGTACACCCAAACTCATGTTGATAGATCCTCCTTCACCATGTTAAAGTAATGTTTCAAGTCCTTAATGAAATGATAAGGAATGCTCAATGGTCATGACTGACCTTATGAGCCATATAAACCATGGTTAACATCGTAAAAATGAACGCCTGAATCGTTCCGACAAAAATACTGAACGCTTGCCACACCATCATCGGAATGGCTGCGCCAACAGCGCCAAGCACACCGTAATGCGTGCCAAGGCTGGCGAGCAAGCCAAGCAAAATTTCCCCGGCGTAAATGTTCCCGAAAAGACGCAAACCGAGCGTCAGCGTGTTGGCAAACTCTTCGATGATTTTAAGCGGGAACAACCAGGCGACTGGACGGGTGTAATCGCGCAAATAGTCGGATGCCCCTTTCATTTTCACCCCATAGTAGTGGGTGAGGGCGACGACCATCACCGCCAGCGTTAACGTAACGGTCGCATCCGCGGTCGGCGATTTCCACCAAAGTTCGCCGTTGACATGGACGGAAAACGGCAGTCCAAGCATATTGGCCACAAACACATACATGATGAGCGTGACCCCCAGCGTCAAAAAGCGGCCGCCCGTTTGCCAATCCATCGTGCTGTTAATGATGCCTCTAACAAAGTCAAAGACCCACTCCATAAAGTTTTGCATCCCCGTCGGGCGCAGCTGAAGCGAGCGAGTAGCCGCAACAGCAATGATGAAAACGATCAAACAGGTGATCGTAATCATCAACATATCAGATAAATTAAACGTAAGGCCTAAAAATTCGACAAGCGGCGCTTTATGCTCCATCCTCTCTCACCTCGCTTTCATGCCTGCAGCTTGTCGTTTTTCCATTTGTGAAAGAAGAAATCTATTATAATGACAATGTAGGATGTCATTAATCCCAAAACGGTTGGCACGATATGAAAATATTGCGGATACGTCAGAACAATGACAGCAGCCAATGCGGCAAGCGCCAAACGCGATAAGGTGCCTAATGTGCGCACTTTTTTGCGCGCCGCCACCGCTTGTCCGAATTTTTCGATTTTCCAGGTTAAGTTCCAAACCATGAGGAGGCTGATCGATGTGCCGAGAATCAAGCTGAGAAAAACGGTTTTATACGGCGTAAATCCAAAGCCGAGCGTATAGATGGCGAGCAAATACAATATGTATCGAACTTGCCGCCAAAACATCGCTTGAAGATTTCCCATTTTATTGCTCCCCAGAGAAATATTGGCGGATCAAGCGCAACATCGCATACACGCCGGCCGCCAGTCCAAGCAAAAGGCCGACGATCAAAAAGATCGGCTCGGTGCCAAATCGATCATCGATCCATCTCCCGCCGAAAACGCCGACCAAAATCGAACCAACAAGTTGGGAGACGATGGCGGACATCAACGCCATGGCTTGAAACGGGTGGCGCTGTTTTGGGGACATGCCAACACACCCTTTAACATAATGAAAACCTTCTCAATCTACCCCTTGTAAAGGATACAATACGGCCTGGTCAATGTCAATGTGTTTCCACGTAAAACCTCATTCACATAGGGCAAATATTAATAATTTGTGACAATTTCTCATTTTCTTCTCACAATGATGATGTATAATGATATATTTTATTTTTAGCCTATTTTCCTTTTCATGATTCGATGCAAGCGCTTAACTGACGCATGGGCAAGGCACCCTCTCCACCGCTCGATGGAATGCGAACCCCGCGCGGCGCGGGGCGCCTTGCAGCTGTTATTTTGTGCCAAACAGCCGATCGCCGGCGTCGCCAAGACCAGGGACAATATAGCCGTGGTCGTTCAACCGCTCATCAAGGGCAGCGATGTAAATGTCCACATCCGGGTGGGCCGTTTCCACCGCTTTGACTCCTTCCGGCGCCGCGATCAGGCACATAAATTTAATGCTTTTCGCACCCCGCTTTTTCAGCGCATCGATCGCCGCCACCGCTGATCCGCCGGTTGCGAGCATCGGGTCGACGATGATAAAATCGCGCTCTTCGACATCGCTCGGCAGCTTGACGTAATATTCGACCGGCTTTAATGTTTGGGGATCGCGGTACAAGCCGATATGGCCGACTTTCGCCGCCGGGATGAGCTTCAGGATGCCGTCAACCATGCCGATGCCGGCGCGCAAAATCGGAATGACGCCCAGTTTTTTGCCGGCGATCACTTTCGCTCTGGCTTTACTGACGGGGGTTTCGATCTCGACTTCCTCAAGCGGCAGATCACGTGTAATTTCAAACGCCATCAACGTCGCCACTTCGTCGACAAGCTCGCGAAATTCTTTCGTGCCCGTATTCTTGTCGCGAATGTAGGTCAATTTATGCTGGATGAGCGGATGATCAAAGACGTACACTTTTCCCATGGGTCAACTCTCCTCTTCCGTATGTATGCGCTGCACTTCTATACATTCTACTGGAAAACGAGCGCCTATTCAACTGCCGAACGAACGGAAAAAGGCGCACCGCCAAATCCGGAGGCGGTGCACCGTACGGTTTCGGACGAAGCGGCGGCGCTTAGTCTTGATAGAGCGGAAACTTTTCTGTCAAAGCGGCGACGCGTTGGCGCGCTTCCTCAAGCGCTTGTTCGCTGCCGACGTTTTTCAGCACAAGGCCGATGATGGCGGCGATTTCGTCCATCTCTTCCAATCCGAAGCCGCGCGTCGTGACCGCGGCCGTGCCGATGCGGATGCCGCTTGTGACAAACGGGCTTTCCGGATCGTACGGAATCGTGTTTTTGTTGACCGTAATCCCGACCTCATCGAGCACTTTCTCCGCCGTTTTCCCGGTCAGTTGCTGCGGGCGCAAATCGACAAGCAGCAAATGGTTGTCCGTGCCGCCGGAAATGAGGGTGAATCCTTCGTTTTGCAAGGCGGCTGCGAGCCGTTTGGCATTCTCCACGACGCGCTTCGCGTAGACTTTAAAGTCGTCTTGCAGCGCTTCACCGAGCGCGACGGCTTTCGCGGCAATAACATGCATGAGCGGGCCGCCTTGAATGCCAGGGAAAATCGCTTTGTCGATCTGTTTGGCGAACTGCTCTTGGCATAAAATCATCCCGCCGCGCGGACCGCGCAGCGTTTTGTGCGTCGTCGTCGTAACGAAATGGGCGTACGGAACCGGGTTCGGATGAACACCTGCCGCAACAAGACCGGCAATATGGGCCATGTCAACCATTAAATAGGCGCCGACTTCATCGGCAATCTCGCGGAACTTGGCGAAGTCGATGATGCGGGGATAAGCGCTCGCGCCGGCGACGATCAACTTCGGCCGGTGAAGGCGCGCTTTTTCGCGCACGTCGTCATAGTCAATGACATGCGTTTTTGGATCGACGCCGTATTCGACAAAATGGTACTGAATGCCGCTGAAATTGACCGGGCTGCCGTGCGTCAAATGGCCGCCGTGCGACAAGTTCATGCCAAGCACCGTGTCGCCGTGCTCCAAAACAGTGAAATAAACGGCCATGTTCGCCTGCGCCCCCGAGTGCGGCTGGACATTCGCATGTTCCGCTCCGAACAATTGCTTTGCCCGCTCGCGCGCCAACTCTTCGACGATGTCGACATATTCACAACCGCCGTAGTAGCGGCGTCCCGGATAGCCTTCCGCATATTTGTTCGTCAAAACCGACCCTTGCGCTTCCATGACCGCGCGGCTGACAAAGTTTTCCGAGGCGATCAGTTCAATTTTCGCATGCTGCCGCTTCCGCTCTTGCTCAATAGCGGCGAACACTTGCGGATCTTGTTGTGGCAAGTAATTCATCAATAGCTCCCCCTTATGCGAAATCAGTGAATATTCGTTTTTATTTTATCAGCTTCAGCTAGGCAAATTCAAAGAAAAAATGAATGAAACCGCTAGAAAGAACAGGAATCATTCGGATTTTCCAACGAGTAGACCGCTCGGGCGCCGCCGATCAGCTTCGGCCGCGTTTTCGCCAGCGTCACGCACGCCGATCCAATGTGCTTCACCGAAACGCGCACGGGAACGGCAACCGGCTTCAAATGCATGCCGATGAGCGTATGGCCGATGTCAATGCCGGCATCGGCGCGAATCGCCTCGACAACGACCGGGTCAGCGAACGTTCGATAGGCGTAGGCGGCCATCGCCCCACCCGCTTTCGGCACCGGAACGACCGAAACGATCTCCAGCCCGTGAGTTTTGGCGGTTTCCCGTTCGACAACAAGCGCCCGGTTTAAATGTTCACAACATTGAAACGCGAGCGCAATGCCGGTTTCGCGCCGCCACGCGTCAAGCTCGGCAAACAGCATGGCGGCAACGTCCATCGATCCAGCCGTGCCGATCCGCTCGCCAAGCACCTCGCTCGTACTGCAGCCGATCACAACGACATCGCCGCGGCCAAGCGGCGCCTGTTGGCGAAACTCATGCAAGATGGCTTGCCATTGCTGCCGCCATTCGGTCAATCGTGCGTCCATTCCCTTCCCTCCTTCGCACGGTGTGCCCCACACGATCCTTGACGAACACTAGAAGTCTGGTGATGTAACGAAAAATGCGGCTCCATCACGTTGCTTTTCAAATGGAGAAACCTTATACATGCTGCTCTTCCTTCACTTGAGAATCATCCATTTCAAAAAAACGGCTGTTTTTCAATGGCCTTCTAGTATTTTCACCAATGATTCGCGAAAGATGAACAGCGTTTGTTGTGAACATCGCCGAATTCCCAGCCTTTGCGCTGCTGCCCTCATGAAGCTAGACGCCCACACCTTTCGCTTATGGCCCACAGGCCGCATCCGCTCCGATGCGGCCCTGGTTCCGCCTACAAATGCTTGTTTTCATAGTCGGCGATTTTGCCGATTCGCCGCGCATGGCGTCCGCCTTCAAATTCGGTCTCAAGCCATGCCTTGGCGATTTCGCGCGCCAGGCCGGGGCCGATGACGCGCTCCCCCATCGCGAGAATGTTGCTGTCATTATGCATGCGCGTCAGCTTGGCGCTGTAGACGTCGTGGCAAAGGGCGCAGCGCACCCCTTTCACTTTGTTGGCGGCAATCGTCATGCCGATGCCGGTGCCGCAGATCAAAATGCCGCGATCAAATTCGCCGCGCGCCACTTTTTCCGCGACGGGAAGCGCGTAATCCGGGTAATCGACCGATGTTTCACAATCGCAGCCAAAATCGGTGTACTCGATTCCCATTTCATCCAACAGTGCTTTAATTTCCTCACGAATGCGAACTCCACCATGGTCAGAAGCAATCGCGACTTTCATCACGTTCGGGCGAGGAGCCCTAGCTTCGCCGTGATAGCGAAAGCCAGGGAGGAATCGCCCTTCCTCCTTTCGATGAATCATATTTGCGCGTGCATCAACGAGTGCGGAACCGGGCGACAGCCGCCTGCAATTGTTCGGCCTGTTCAACCAACTCGCCAGCCAGTTGATGCACATCGTTGATCGATGCGGCCTGCTCCTCGGTCGCCGCCGCAACTTCGAGCGCGCCGGCGGACGTCTGCTCAGCAATCGCCGCCACTTCTTGCGTTTGCGCCGCGGCCCGCTCCATATGCCCCATTTGACGCTTCGCCAGCTCAGCGATGTCATGGACGGCGCGGATCACTTCATCAGCTGAGGCCGCCATGGCCGCAATGGCCTCATTCGTGCGCTCCCCTTTGGCCGCCTCAGCGTTTGTGGCGGCCACCTGCTTGTCCATTTGCGCCACCACACGGGCGACTTCATTTTGAATGTTGCCGACCAGTTCCGCGATTTTCTTGACCGCCTTGGCGCTCTCATCAGCCAGCTTGCGCACTTCCTCGGCGACGACGGCAAACCCCCGGCCGTGCTCGCCGGCGCGGGCTGCCTCAATGGAAGCATTGAGCGCAAGCAAGTTCGTCTGTTCAGCGATGTCCGCGACAAGCAACGTAATGTTGCCGATTTGATTGGCGTGTGCTTCGAGCTGCTTGACAGCCGCCCGCGACCGTTCTTGATCGTCAGCCAGCTTTCCGATGCCGCTAATGAGCGAATGGGTGATATCGCGGCTTGCCTTCAGCGTTTCGGCCATCCCATATACCGACTGTTCCGCACGCTCGGCTGTTTCTTTGACTTGCACGGCGATGGCGAGCACATCCTCGGCCGCCGCAGCCGCCTCTTGAATCGCCTCGGCCGAAGACGCCGCCCCTTTGGAAATGTCGTCAATGGTCGCTGCAATATCGCGTGCACGGTTTGACGCTGTTTCGGACGCCTGCCTCATTTCCGCCGTCTTTTCCGTCGTGCGCGCTGCGCTCTCTTCCACATTGGCGACGACTGCGCGCAAATGGCCGAGCATCCGGTTGAACGCGACAGCCAGCGAGCGAATTTCGTCATGGGAAGAGGGCAGCGGAACATCCTCATCGATATGCCCTTCCGTCGCCTTTGCCGCCGCTTCCTCGAGCCGTTGCAGCGGCCTTGTAATCCAGCCAGCGGCCAAATAGGCAAGCACTCCGGACCAAAAGATGCCAAGGAGCAACACGATCATCGTGAACACGCTTTTGTTCCATGAGGCGAACCACTGATCATACAAAACGTACAAGAAAAA